>JAJZUD010000099.1 GCA_021848625.1 Pseudomonadota bacterium | reverse complement strand
GCCTATGGCTTTAGAACCCTTGATTGCCTTCAAACTGCCTTATATCACCAGCTCGGCAAACTCACTGAACCTCCCGGTACCCACAAATTTTGCTGAAGAGCCATTTCCTTGAACAAGTGAGCCGCTGCCGCATTAATATTTTTAGGGAACGCGGAGCCCCAGCCATTGCCCTACGCCTGATCCCTGCCACCATCCCATTACTTGAGACTTATCCAAATCACCGCATCATGCAGAAAGTACTTAACCATCCTCACGGAGGCTTAATTCTCATTAGCGGGGCAACTGGATCAGGCAAAAGCACCACTTTAGCTGCTATGATCGAGTTTCTAAACACGACAAAAGCATGGCATCTTCTCACTTTAGAAGACCCAATTGAATTTATCTATGGCGCAAAAAAGTCCTTAATCCATCAACGTGAAGTGGGGACAGATGTCATGAGTTTTAATCAGGGACTGAGGGCCGCCTTACGCGAAGACCCTGACCTCATTTTAGTGGGCGAATTGCGCGATCTCAAAACCATGCGCCTTGCATTACAAGCTGCAGAAACAGGCCACCTTGTTCTCTCCACGCTCCATGCCAATAGTGCTGCCAAAAGTATTGACCGCCTGATCGATAGCTTTCCAGCAGAAGAAAAACATTTAATCCGCACTCAACTTTCTGAAAGCCTCATTGCCGTTTTTCACCAAATTTTTATTCAAAACGAAATGACAGGCCCTCGCCAGTTGATTCAAGAAATTCTGATTAACACCCCCGCTATCCGCACTCTCATTCGCGAACAAAAAACTTCGCAAATTGAAGCCACCATGGAAGTCTCCCGCCATTTAGGAATGATGACCTTAGGACAAGCATTGCAAATGGAGGCTAATCGAGCAACTTCAGTGCGCGATCTTTAGCAAACAGGGTAATCAACGCACAGAGCAACAAACTGAGCGGCACCACAATAATTGCATGCTGGTAATCTTGATTGGTGTATACCCGCAGGCCATTTTGCATATGACCAGACCAACTCAAATCCAAAAGTTTGCCAACACCACTTTGCATAAAAAGTCCACTAATCATCACGATAAAATTGATAAAGGCCATCGCCATACCAGTGTTATGCACCGTACACACATCCCGCCCCATTGCAAAAGTCAGCACCTCCGAACTGGACACCATACCAAAAACAAAAAACAAAATGCATAAAAGTGAATAAGACAATCCCGACACGTATAAGGCCACAACGGCAAGCACTGTCGCTAAGACTGAATTCCAAAACAACAAGCGCATTCTTTTTTGCAAGACACTCGAGAGAATCCCTTGCAGTGGCCCTCCCAACGCCCAGCCAAAATAAATCATCGAAGTCATCAGTCCCGCCTGGGTCAAGCTATAACCGTGCAACTGCTGCAGATACGGAATCCCCCATAAATCGGCAAAAACGATCGTGGGCAAAAATAATAAAGCCCCTAAAATTCCGGCTAACCAGATGTAAGGCATTCTTACCAACTCCCACAATTGTCCAAATGCTGCCTTTAGTGTCACCACTTCCATCCCTTCTTTTTTACCGCCAAATTCCTTGACATTCTGAGGATGCGTACTCAAAAAAAACCAGACTATTACCGCAAAAATCAAACCAATCACCACAAAAATATGAAACAGCTTTTGCCAACCCATGATTTGTACCAAGTGGGTTAAACTGATATCACCAAAGGCCCCTCCTAAAAATCCAAGAGAAGTACACACCCCAGAAAAGGCAGCAAACCACCACACAGGCAACCATTTTGTAGCCAATTTAAGCGCTCCGACAAACGCAAAGGCAGACCCAAAACCCTGCATGAACCGCCCTAAAGCAGCGAGTTGATAGTGCGTAGTGCTGGCAAAGAGCAAACTACCCAGAGCACAACATAAAATCGCAAATACAAGAACATTGCGAATTGTATAACGATCGACTGCAACGCCCACGACCAACTGCATAGGCGTATAAGCATAATAATAAAATCCGCTGAGCGCCCCAAATAATGTTGCATTCAAATTAAAAAAATGCATTAAGTCGGTTTCCATGACGCTAGGCGCAATTCGCAAAAAATATTCGTAGCAATAAAATAAAGCACCCAAAACGACAATAAACACTCCAAAAAAAGACGCTTTTTGACGTGACATATTGACTCCTAGATTAAACGTTGTAATCGCTGCTGCACCGCTTTTGCATCCAGATTTTCTGGGGCATTCTGGTGCCGTTGTTTATATTCAAATTGGCCCTCTGCCAATAAGCGCTCACTCACCACCAAGCGATGGGGAATACCAATGAGGTCAAGGTCTGCAAACTTCACACCCGGACGCTCATCTCGATCATCCAATACCACTTCAATCCCCAAGCGCAACGCTTGCTGATAAAGCTCATCTGCTGCTGCTTTTACTGGTGCGTGCTCATGATAGCCAATGGGCACAATCACCAATTGGAATGGGGCCATTTCTTCTGGCCAAAGAATGCCTCTCTCATCGTGATGCTGCTCAATGGCCGCCGCAATAAGGCGCGTCACGCCAATCCCATAGCACCCCATCAACGGCGTGACAGACTCCCCATCTTGATCCAATACGGTGAGCCCCATTGCTTTAGAGTATTTATCCCCCAACTGAAAAATATGCCCCACCTCAATGCCCCGCGCACTTTTTAACACACCTTGGCCATCTGGACTTAAATCCCCTTCAACCACATTGCGCAAATCAGCCACGCTATAATTTTTGACATCGCGATCCCAATTAATCCCACGATAATGTTGGCCATCCACATTGGCCCCTGCAACAAAATCCGCCAAGATCGCAGCATCTCGATCTACAAACAAAGGGATGGGGCAGGCCACAGGCCCTAAAGATCCTGGATGCGCCCCAAAAATTTTCAAAATCTCAGCTTCAGTAGCCATTTCAAACCCATCCTGCAGCCCAGGTAGTTTCTGCACTTTAACTTCGTTGAGCTCATGATCCCCTCGCAAGATTAAGGCGATAAATTGACCTGCATGATTCTTGCCAACGAGCGTTTTTACAGAACGCTGCGGTGAGATTTGATGCTGTTTTTCCAGATCAGCGATGCTTCTGGCTTTCGGGGTTGCAAATTGCGTTAAAGCTTCACTTGGCGAAGGTCTAAGTGCTGTCGGTGCCGCCGCACTTGCCTTTTCAATATTGGCCGCGTAATCACTGCCGTCACTATAGAAAACCAGATCCTCCCCCGCTTTGGCTAATACCTGAAATTCATGGCTATAACTTCCACCAATCGAACCTGTATCCGCCTCTACAGCACGAGCGTCTAATCCTAGGCGTTTAAAAATGCGCAAATAAGCCTCATACATCACCTCATAAGTCTTTTGCAGACAAGCCTGATCCAAATGAAAAGAATACGCATCCTTCATGATAAACTCACGCCCACGCATGACACCAAAGCGCGGACGAATTTCATCACGGAATTTGGTTTGAATTTGATACACATTTAACGGAAGCTGGCGGTAACTTTTCACTTCTTTACGCACGACATCGGTAATGACTTCCTCATGCGTGGGCCCTAAGCAAAACTCGCGCTCATGCCGATCAGCAAAACGTAATAATTCAGGGCCATATTTTTGCCAACGTCCTGTTTCCTGCCATAACTCCGCTGGAATCACACTGGGCATTAAAGCTTCCAGAGAGCCTGCGGCGTTCATTTCCTGACGCACTACTTCCATCACTTTTTGGAGAACCCTTACCCCCAGAGGCAGCCACACGTAAATCCCAGAGGCTACTTTACGAATCAGCCCCGCACGAATCATCAATTGGTGACTAATTAACTCCGCATCTTTAGGTGGATTTTTAATCGTAGCGAGCAGGTAATGAGATAAACGCATGATCACTCTTGTTGCAAGAAAAGAGTCATTCTAAACACTTCTGGCGATTCTTTCAACCGGGCAATTTCAAGAGTTTCGCTAAAAGATGGGTGAAGATCGGAA
>JAJZUD010000098.1 GCA_021848625.1 Pseudomonadota bacterium | reverse complement strand
CCACTACAAAACAAAGTCAAAACTCACTTTAAATAAAATCAAATACTTAACAAGATCTTAAAATAACCAAAATGCTGATATGTGCGATTGTGAGCGGTTTTTATGCTGTATTTGTCAAAGTTGGGTGATGATCATTACGCAGTTTTTTGTGCTCAGGAATCGAGAGTTGATGGAGTTTGCAATTTCAGACTAAATCTGATTCAATAAGCGCTTGATTTAGAGTCGTTGAGAGGCCGTCATGGTAGGCATGTATTTTGAGTGGGGGCTGTTTGTTTTACTCATTGCCTCCCTGATCATCCGCTTTGTATTTAAAAAGAAGCCGAATGCGCCGCTTTTGGTGAGATATGCACATGAGCTTTGGGCGGTTTTTCTAGTTGTGTTTGTGATTCGCGCTTTTCTGTTTGAGCCCTTTATTGTGCCGAGTGGTTCGATGTTGCCCACGATTCAACTGGGCGATTTTGTGTTTGTGAATCAACTGTCCTACGGCGTGCATTTGCCTTTTACAGGAGGTATCTTACTCAAAACAGGTGAGCCGAAAACAGGCGATATCGTGGTTTTTAAAGATCCTGTTAATCCCCAAATTGATTTGATTAAAACCGTGATTGGTGTGCCTGGGGACTCCATCTCCTATGTCAACAAACAATTGTCGATCAATGGCAAGGCTGTACCTACTCAATTTATTCAAGCGACTACGGAACCAAATAATATCAACCTAGGCTCGACAGCGGTGCAAGAATATACCAATGACTTGGGTGGGCATATTCATCATGTCTACACCACTCCAAGCAGACCGATACAGAACTTCACCGATTTGATTGTACCTCCAGGCCATTATTTTTGCATGGGTGACAATCGAGATAACAGTGATGATAGCCGTTCCTGGGGTTTTGCTTCTGAGCACGATTTAATTGGCAAAGCGGAATTTATCTTTCTGAGTTATGATTCGGATACGCATGCAGTTCGTTGGAATCGGATTGGGATGCGGCTGCCTTGAAACTGAAGACAATTATTAGTGCTGCACTCTTGAGTTGCTTTATATTACACTCAGAGGCTGCAAGCTCGGAAGTCATTGATGTTTCAGGTCATGGACAGGCAACAGTTATTTTTGAAAATGGCTTGGGTGATGATGTGACGACTTGGCAATATGTCGCACCAGAAGTTGCCACGTTCGCAAAAGTCATGACTTACAATCGCCTGATTTATACTGCACAGGTCACTGCACAGCAAATCGTGAATCATTTGCATTCACTGCTGCAAAAAGAACATCTGAATCCGCCCTATATTTTGGTGGGACATTCCTTGGGAGGCTTATATTTACAGCTTTTCGCGAGAGAATATCCCAAAGAAATGGCAGGTATGGTGTTGATTGATTCGGTGAGTCCATGGCAAACACAGATTGATCCCTTACCACCGATTACAGCGCCTTATTATGCCGAGGCCAATGGCATTAGACTGAGCCAAAAAGAGGTGCTCTCTGCACCTGCATTTCCACCAATTCCTTTGATTGTGATCAGCGCAACAAAGCATAAGCTTTCAGCAACTCAGTACGCCTCATCTGCTCAAGAGGCGCAGTGGGCTGCTTGGCAAAATCAGCTGGCTGACTTGACGCCAAATAGTCAACATGTGAGCATTAATACGCTACACGACATCCAGAATCATGCGCCTTGGCTGGTGATTGCTGCAATTAAGCAGATCATAGCTATGGATGCAGGTTCTTAAATGCTGAGTCAACGTAATCAAAAGATAGATTTTCTGCGAGGCATTGCGATTTTAAGTGTTCTGGTGTTGCACTTTAATCTTGCCTATCATATTGATCAAAGTGCACTGGCTGATATTTTTTCAGTCAATTTTATTAATCTGGTCGGACATAACGGCAATTATGGCGTCGTGATGTTTTTCGTGATTTCTGGATTTTTGATTACAACCACTTCGCTGGAGCGTTATGGCAGTGCAGCTAAAATCAAGCTTCGCGGTTTTTATGTCTTTCGGTTTGCACGGATCATGCCCTGTCTTCTGCTGGCGTTGCTGATCATCAGTATTTTGGATTGGGTGCATATTCCTATTTTTGAAAACAGTCCAGGATCGACCTCCTTTTTTATGGGCATCCTGTCCGTACTGACCTTCTGGCATAATGTCTTAATGGCTAAAATAGGCTATTTCAATTATTGCTTGAATATCTATTGGTCGCTTTCCGTCGAGGAAGTTTTCTATCTCTTTTTTCCCTTGCTGTGTTTGTTGTTGAAACGGGTGCGCTATCTGGTGGTTGTGTGCATCGCGCTGATTATTGTCGGTCCAATTTATCGCAGTTTTTACACTCAGAATGAAATCGTGGCTTTATACGGCTATCTGTCTTGTTTCGATGCCATTGCAATCGGCTGTTGTGCAGCGATGATTGCTCAGAAGGTTAAATTAAAAGGTCGCTTAGGCAAGGCTATGCAAATAGGTGCCGCGCTTCTTTTGATTGGCGTTTATCTTTACAGCAATATTATGAGCAATGTGGTGATTGGAGTGACCCTGTTCGCGATCGCAACGGCTGTTTTACTGGTGTATGACAATAGTCATGATGTTGTTTCTGCCAAAGCGATGCGTCTCCCTGGCCGAATGGTCTGCTGGTTTGGCCGCAATAGTTATGAGTTGTATTTGTTTCACATCATTATCTTAGTCTTGATGAAGACGTTGGTTTCGCCTGCGGCGTTAGGCAATATCACAAAATTATTATGGATGGCACTATTTTTCGGCTTATCTGTATTGGTTGCTGAAGGGATCTCCAAATTTTATTCTGTGCCCCTAAACAAAAAATTACGTGCGGCTTTGAAGTGATTTCACAGCTGTGATAGGCTTTGTCTCATGCAATTAAAACAGGGGTGATGATGAAACGTATCTTGAGTCTGGCGTTGTGTTTTGGTTTTGTGGGATATGCTGAAGCAGCAGTACCCGATTTCCCCGTTTTATTCAAAAACCAGGACGCCTGCTTTTTGCTGTACAATTTGAATGCGCATCAGGTGGTCGATGTCTATAACAAACCACGCTGCAAGACAGAGGTTTCGCCCAATTCCACATTTAAAATTGCTTTGTCTCTGATGGCTTTTGATAGCAATGTCATTACGCAAAAGACAGTCTTCAAATGGGATGGTCAGCATTATGTTATTCCAGAGTGGAATCAAGACCAAACGCCACATACTTGGCTGCGCTATTCAGTGGTATGGGTCTCGCAACAGATTACACCACAATTGGGCATGACCAAGATCGACAACTATCTCAAAGACTTTGATTATGGCAATGAGGACTTTTCTGGAGATTCAGGTAAAAACAACGGTCTCAGTAATGCCTGGCTGGACAGCAGTCTAAAGATTTCTCCTGCTGAGCAAATGAAGTTTATCGGCAAGCTTGTCCAAAATAAACTGCCTGTTTCAGCAACTGCAATGACCAATACCAAAGCCAATTTGTATCTCGAAACTTCACCGAATGGCTGGCAACTTTATGGCAAAACCGGAACTGGCAATCCTAACACTCAAGGCCGGCCCGAACGAGGCTGGTTTGTAGGCTGGGTGCAAAAGCAGGATCAGGTTGATTTGGTCGTACTGAACACGCAAGATTTAACTGCGCCTGAATCCAAAGAATATGCAGGTACACGCGCCAAAAATCTGGCTAAACAAATTCTGCAAACTGAGGGTGTATTTTGAAGCATGAAAACGCAATCTTATTCAAATGGGCTGTGCAGTCGCATTATGAGATTAAACATTAAGGGAATTCAATGAAGGCCGTTGCTATTGTAACTCGCACCTTAAAGCCAGGCAAAACCTATGCTGATTATCGCAAAGCCTGGTTTCACAGTAATGGTTTTGGCGTGCCCACCACGATGTACACTGTGGTTAATGCCTTTACCCAACTTTGACATTTACAACATGAGAATGGCGTAAACAAAGGCTTGCAGAAGATCAAAAAGTCATACTTGTCACTACAAGTTCTTTTTTGTGAG
>JAJZUD010000097.1 GCA_021848625.1 Pseudomonadota bacterium | reverse complement strand
AGTCATTCTAACCTAAATAATTCGAGATTTTGAGAGGCATAACAGTTTCGGTATAAAATGAGGGTAAGTTTGGGGTAATTTGTGGATAAGTTTGGAATAAAAAAAATTCAGCTTTTATCCACAGGCTTATACCTGATTTACGCACAGTTTTTTACATAGGGGCTGTATTTTTAATCGAACATTACTGCCTGCTCAAACAGTCCTCGCTGTGCTGCGTAACTTGCGATCAGCAATACTCAATTAAAAACGCAGATGCTATAAAATACTGCCCAAATTAAAAAGCGGCTGATATAAGGCCAAGACAACACCTCCGACAATTCCGCCCATTACCAATAAAATCAATGGCTCTAACATGATTTTAAAGCGGTACATTTGTGCATCAATACGCTTTTCAAAATGCTGACCCAATTCGGAAAGTTGATGATCTAAGGCCCCACTGGCACTGGCAATTTTGATATAAGATTGACAAATTGCGGGAAAATAATCAGGCTTATCAAAAATTTTTTCTAAAGGGCTGCCCCCATTTAAATCATGCTGTAATAAACGGGGCAATGAGTAAAAGGGAGTGGCCTGTAATAAAGCGGGTAATAAGTGAAAAGCCTGCTGTAAAGAAAGCCCTGATTTGAGGCTGAGACTTAATGTTTTAAACAAAAACATAAGGATGCAATTTCGATAATAGGTGCCTAATCCTGGAATTTTCAGCAGAATGCGCTTTTGTTTCAAAAGAGGCCCATATTTTGGATAAGCGAGCGTCATGCTAAGCAGAATCAAGCCCAGCCCCACACCAAGATAAGGCCCTTTTCGAACTAAAGCAAAAAGAATTTGGGTCAATAGGGGTAAGGGCGTTTTAAATTGAGCAAAAATAGCTGCAAACTGGGGAATGACAAAGACCATGAAAAAAATCAGCATTCCTATCATCAATATGAAGATGAAGCTCGGGTAAATCAAGGCTTGGATGAGGCTGTGACGCAGATTGATCTGCAGTTTTAAATAAAGCGAGAGTTCTCTGAGCACTTCAGCAAGACGGCCACTTTGCTCACCCACATGAATCAGTGCGAGATAGGTTTCACTAAAATACTCTGGATGTGCTTGCAGGCTTTGCGAAAAGCGACGCCCCTTTTTAATCGAACGTAAAATGCTCTGAATACGGAGGCAAAACTGAGGATCCGTGCATGTTTTTTCAAGCAAAATCAGGCCTTCTGCAAAACCAAAGCCACTTTGGTGCAACTGGTAAAATTGCTCACTAAACCACAAGCACGTTTTAAGATTTTGAAAACGCATTTAGATCACTCTTTGTAAAGCTTCAAGGGACGTCAGCCCTGCCGCTATTTTTAAGCGCCCTGCTTGATGTAAATCTAAGCCATCGATATAATCTGAGCGCTCTGGGGATTGCCCTTGTTGCAATTTAGCTTCCAAAGCTGCATCCAGTTGCAGCATTTCAAAAATACCGATCCGTCCGCGAGCCCCTTGTCTACAGACCAAGCGTTGGGCAATGACCAGGCGAGTAGTCTCCATCACCAAATAAGGGGGAATCCCCAATTGTTGCAAACGTGAAAGCGCTTGAGCCGCAGATTGGGTATGTAAGGTAGACAGGACAAGATGCCCGGTCTGTGCGGCTTTTATTGCAATTTCAGCGGTTTCGCTGTCCCGAATTTCACCAATCATGAGAATATCAGGGTCCTGGCGGAGTAAATGGCGTAGTAAAGTTTTAAATTCAATTCCCGCTTTTTCTTGAATCTGAACCTGATTAAGGCCTGGGAGCACCATCTCAATCGGATCCTCGATGGAAATCAAGTTTTGCTCTGGGGTATTGAGTCTAGCTAATAGAGCATACAGCGTCATGGTTTTACCGCTGCCGGTTGGGCCAGTCACAATGACTAGGCCATGTGGGGATTGAATGAGTTTTTCAACCGCTTCGAGCTGTTTGGCACTCATGCCCAATTCAATAAGATCAAGAACTGTTTCAGGGAGAGCCAAGAGCCTTAAAACCGCTTTTTCACCGTACAAAGTAGGGCAAGTGCTGATGCGGCCATTTACTACGCCTTCTGCCTGATGCAGCTCAAAACGGCCGTCTTGAGGAAGGCGTTTTTCAGCAATATCAAGGTGAGCTAGCATTTTCATCTTGGACAATAAGGTTGAGGCATAGCGGGAGGGCAGGCTTACAATTTCCTGCAGAGTCCCATCAACACGAACGCGGATGCGGACGCGCTGACCTAAAGGTTCAATATGTAAATCAGAAATATGCTCGACTACTGCCCAATGCAAGAGCTGATCTAGCCCTTTTAAAATGAGATGTTCCGCAGATTGTGTAAATAATAGTGAAATCGCTTCAGGTAAAGCAAGACGCATTTATTCTGCCTCGCAATGAGCTGGAGCATAATGACCAAGTGGTGTATCTGCAGGGTAAGTGCATTGCCAAATCATGCTTGCAGTTTTGGCTTGAAAAGTGCCTGTCCAAGTGAGGGTACCAAGCTGATCGGAGAGAATTGCCCTAATCTGGACGGTATCAGGCCCTGAACCGCTAATCTCAATCGCAGAGACATCATGCGAGCCCGCCACTAAGTCATCGCTGGCCATATTGAGTGATTGATTATTGAGATGACTCAAATCGCCATTATGCATCATGGCATACTCGGCAATGCTGGTGCGGACAGGTTCAGTCAATACCACGGCGGAAATCGCGCGGCTTTTGTTCAAATAATGACTGTAAGAAGGAATGGCAATGGCCGCCAAGGTTGCCATAATCGCAATCACCATCATGAGTTCAATTAAATTAAAACCCTGTTCACGCACGGACATTTTGACCCTTATTTAATCTGATTATTTTTAATTATATAATGGATTAAATAAAAGTCAATAGTGGTTTAATTAAAAGACAAAATCCAGCCAAGGATAAGCCTGGACCAAAGGGAATACGAGGGTTTTTAGGATATTTGTGAATTAGGCGTAATCCACCTAAAACGAGCAAAGTACTGACGCTGGCAATGAAAAGCAGTAAGGGTATGGCTTGCCAGCCCCACCATGCACCCAGGGCAGCTAAAAATTTACAATCACCGAAGCCTAAGCCTTCTTTGTGGCGTAATAATTTGAAAACCCAATAAACCAACCACAAAAGGCCATAGCCTAGGGCCGCACCCCAGACCGCACTGGCTAAGCTGATCCAATGCAAAAGTGAATTAGCGAGTAAGCCCAGCCATAGCAAAGACAAAGTTAAGACATCAGGAAGAAGCCCCTTTTTTAAATCAATCGAGGCTAATATAACAAGATAAACAACAAACAGAAGGGCAAGACTGCCCATCCAAAAATTAAGCGGCAGTAGCAACAGGGTTAATCCGCACAAAAGTACGACCGTGTTCACCTTTTACTTCAAACGCAACATGCCCGTCCACCAGCGCGTACAGAGTGTGATCGCGGCCACATCCTACATTTTCACCAGCGTGCCAGCGTGTACCGCGTTGACGCAAGACGATTGTACCTGCGGTCACTAATTGACCCCCAAAGCGCTTTACACCCAAACGTTTCGCATGGGAATCACGACCATTACGGGTGCTCCCACCCGCTTTTTTATGTGCCATAACAAATCTCCAAAATTAAATACTATTACGCGATTTTTGTAATCCGAACTTTCGTCAAATATTGACGATGTCCTTGGTGTTTCATGTGGTGCTTACGGCGCTTGAATTTAATGATGCGGATTTTTTCACCCCGATATTGAGATAAAATTTCTGCCTCTACGGTTACGCCTTCTAAAGTGGGTTTGCCCACCTTGAGTTTGCCATCTTGACGTAGCATCAAAACTTGGTCAAACTTGACGGTTTCACCCACCCCTTTTTCAATTTTTTCGAGGCTTAATACTTCACCCTCTACTACTTTGTGCTGTTTGCCACCACTGACAATCACGGCATACGACATGTCGTTCTCCAAACTTAAAATAAAATCAAAAAATAACGAGGCTGGAATCCTACCAGAAAAAATCAGCCAATGCAAGCACATTGTTTTATTGGGTGTGATTTTTAAAAAAAGAGAGCTTGATTTTGCCCACGCCCACTGAGCCAGGGCGATCGCGCTATGAGGCAGAACCTCCAAATATCAACTGATAACGGTAATCATCGTTTAGGGCAGCCTTGAGTTTTCGTATTCTAAGGCTCTGCTTTGATGGGCCATTCATGCGG
>JAJZUD010000028.1 GCA_021848625.1 Pseudomonadota bacterium | reverse complement strand
AACCCAGCTCGCGTACCTCTTTAAATGGCGAACAGCCATACCCTTGGGACCTGCTTCAGCCCCAGGATGAGATGAGCCGACATCGAGGTGCCAAACACCGCCGTCGATATGAACTCTTGGGCGGTATCAGCCTGTTATCCCCAGAGTACCTTTTATCCGTTGAGCGATGGCCCTTCCATTCAGAACCACCGGATCACTAAGACCAACTTTCGTTCCTGCTCGAATTGTCACTCTCGCAGTCAAGCAACCTTCTACCTTTGCGCTAACAGCATGATTTCCGACCATGCCTAGGTTACCTTTGTACTCCTCCGTTACTCTTTAGGAGGAGACCGCCCCAGTCAAACTACCCACCATACACTGTCCCCAACCCCGATTCAGGGGTCCAGGTTAGAACTTCATTCATCACAGGGTGGTATTTCAAGGTTGACTCCACAGCACCTAGCGGCACCGCTTCATAGTCTCCCACCTATCCTACACAGTAATCAACAAAGTTCAGTGCAAAGCTATAGTAAAGGTTCATGGGGTCTTTCCGTCTAGCCGCGGGTACACTGCATCTTCACAGCGATTTCAATTTCACTGAGCCTTGGGTGGAGACAGCGTGGCTGTCGTTACGCCATTCGTGCAGGTCGGAACTTACCCGACAAGGAATTTCGCTACCTTAGGACCGTTATAGTTACGGCCGCCGTTTACTGGGGCTTCGATCAGTTGCTGCAGCCTTACGGCTTGACAACATCAATTAACCTTCCAGCACCGGGCAGGCGTCACACCCTATACTTCCTCTTACGAGTTTGCAGAGTGCTGTGTTTTTGGTAAACAGTCGCAACCACCTCTTCTTTGCAACCCCCTCTCGCTCCAGCCGTAAAGACCTTCACAATATTGGGGTACACCTTCTCCCGAAGTTACGGTGTCATTTTGCCTAGTTCCTTCACCCAAGTTCCCTCAACGCCTTAGTATTCTCTACTCATCCACCAGTGTCGGTTTATGGTACGGTTCTTTGTATGCTACAACTTAGAGGCTTTTCTTGGAAGCAGGGCATCAGTCACTTCAGTCTCTTACGAGACCTCGTCATCACTTCTCGGGATTAACGAGACAACGGATTTACCTATCATCTCTCCCTACTAGCTTAAACCTGGACAACCGTCCGCCAGGATCACCTAGCCTTCTTCGTCCCCCCTTCGCATACATACAAAAAGTACGGGAATTTTAACCCGTTTTCCATCGGCTACGCCTTTCGGCCTTACCTTAGGTACCGACTCACCCTGCGCTGATTAACATGGCGCAGGAACCCTTAGATTTTCGGCGTACAGGCCTCTCACCTGTATTTACGTTACTCATGTCAGCATTCGCTCTTCTGATACCTCCAGCACACTTCTCAATGCACCTTCACAGGCTTACAGAATGCTCCTCTACCGCTTACACTTACGTGTAAACCCGTAGCTTCGGTGAATCATTTAGCCCCGTTACATCTTCCGCGCAGGCCGACTCGACTAGTGAGCTATTACGCTTTCTTTAAATGATGGCTGCTTCTAAGCCAACATCCTAGCTGTCTTCGCCTTCCCACTTCGTTTTCCACTTAATGATTTCTTTGGGACCTTAGCTGACGGTCTGGGCTCTTTCCCTTTCCACGATGGACCTTATCACCCACCGTGTGTCTCCCATGGTCATACTTTGCGGTATTCTGAGTTTGCATCGGGTCGGTAAGAACCTAAGTTCCCCCTAGCCGAAACAGTGCTTTACCCCCGCAAGTAAACCCATGAGGCACTACCTAAATAGTTTTCGAGGAGTACCAGCTATCTCCGAGCTTGTTTAGCCTTTCACCCCTATCCACACCTCATCCCATAATTTTGCAACATTAACGGGTTCGGGCCTCCATGTGATGTTACTCACACTTCACCCTGGACATGGATAGATCGCTCGGTTTCGGGTCTAGTATGTACAACTTAACGCCCTATTCAGACTCGGTTTCCCTACGGCTCCCCTATTCGGTTAACCTCGCTACACACACTAACTCGCTGACCCATTATACAAAAGGTACGCAGTCACCCCACACATAATACGCTCTCTCACTCCCCTTTGGAGATCTTTTGTCGTCGCTTCGCAACGCCAAAAAACCCTCTGGAAAGCATATTATGTGTGAGGCTCCCACTGCTTGTATGCATAAGGTTTCAGGGTCTATTTCACTCCCTTTATTAGGGTTCTTTTCGCCTTTCCCTCACGGTACTAGTTCACTATCGGTCAATCAGTAGTATTTAGCCTTGGAGGATGGTCCCCCCATCTTCAGCCAACCTTTCACGTGGGCCGGCCTACTCTTTGATATTCAGAATGATTATGATTTTAGATACGGGACTATCACCCTCTGTCGTTAGCCTTTCCAGACTATTCTCCTATCATATCCACCCCTTCCATATCGGGCTCTTCCAGTTTCGCTCGCCACTACTCCCAGAATCTCGGTTGATTTCTTTTCCTCTAGGTACTTAGATGTTTCAGTTCCCTAGGTTCGCCTATTTTAACTATGTATTCATTAAAATATGTCACATTGCTGTGACGGGTTGCCCCATTCAGACACCTCCGGATCATCGCTTATTTGCCAGCTCCCCGAAGCTTTTCGCAGGCTATCACGTCTTTCTTCGCCTCTGATTGCCAAGGCATCCACCTTATGCATTTTCTTTCTTGATCATATCACTCCGCACAAGTTTCCCTATGCTCACAATATGATTAGATCTATTTCTATCTCTTTTCATACTAAGACGTAAGTTCACAATTTTTGCAGTGTTGTTCTTCCATAAGCAAATTGAATTAATCCAATCCCCTTACTTCCGAACCCCTATTTCTTTTACAATAATTTTACTTACTCTTTATTTATTTGGGCTCTATTCTATTGTTAAACATCCTTCGCTCTTTATCCCTATCAACAGGATAAATCAAAAATCTTCTCTAGACCTTTCATTTATGCTGTCTTCTCTTCGCCTTCTCAACTAAATGGTGGAGCCAGTCGGAGTCGAACCGACGACCTCCTGCGTGCAAGGCAAGCGCTCTACCAACTAAGCTATGGCCCCATCTATCAAAACTGGTGGGTCTGGGTGGACTTGAACCACCGACCCCACGCTTATCAAGCGTGTGCTCTAACCAACTGAGCTACAAACCCTCGGCTTTCTACTCATATAAAAACACAAACCTCTCTACTCTCAGCTCTTTGCTCTCTAAAAGCAAACCAGGATAAACAGTGCAGCGCAGTTCTATTTCTTAATCAATTTGTGACTGACTCCATCTTTCAATTTCGTCCTCCATCACAAATCGTTCATTAAGGAGGTGATCCAGCCGCAGGTTCCCCTACGGCTACCTTGTTACGACTTCACCCCAGTCATGAATCACACCGTGGTAACCGGCCCCCTTACGGTTAGCCTAGCTACTTCTGGTGCAACCCACTCCCATGGTGTGACGGGCGGTGTGTACAAGGCCCGGGAACGTATTCACCGCGACATTCTGATTCGCGATTACTAGCGATTCCGGCTTCATGAAGTCGAGTTGCAGACTTCAATCCGGACTACGATCGGCTTTCTGGGATTTGCTCCACCTCGCGGTCTCGCTTCCCTCTGTATCGACCATTGTAGTACGTGTGTAGCCCTACTCGTAAGGGCCATGATGACTTGACGTCATCCCCCCCTTCCTCTGATCAAAGATCAGCAGTCCCTCTAGAGTCCCCAACTAAATGATGGTAACTAAAGGCAAGGGTTGCGCTCGTTGCGTCACTTAAGACAACATCTCACGACACGAGCTGACGACAGCCATGCAGCACCTGTGTGTGCGTTCCTTTCGGCACTCTAACATCTCTGTCAGATTCGCACCATGTCAAGAGTAGGTAAGGTTCTTCGCGTTGCATCGAATTAAACCACATACTCCACCGCTTGTGCGGGCCCCCGTCAATTCCTTTGAGTTTTAACCTTGCGGCCGTACTTCCCAGGCGGAATACTTATCGCGTTAGCTGCGCTACTTAGTCTCGCGACCCAGCAGCTAGTATTCATCGTTTACCGCGTGGACTACCAGGGTATCTAATCCTGTTTGATCCCCACGCCTTCGCTCCTCAGCGTCAGTATTAGGCCAGAGAAGCGCCTTCGCCACTGATGTTCCTTCTGATCTCTACGCATTTCACCGCTACACCAGAAATTCCCTTCTCCTCTCCTATACTCTAGCTCACCAGTATTAAATGCAAGCCCCAGGTTGAGCCCAGGGTTTTCACACCTAACTTAATGAACCGCCTACAAGCCCTTTACGCCCAATAATTCCGATTAACGCTTGCACCCTCTGTATTACCGCGGCTGCTGGCACAGAGTTTGCCGGTGCTTATTCTTGAGGTACTGTCAATGAAGCTGGGTATTAACCAACTCCCTTTCCTCCCTCACTAAAGTGATTTACAACCCGAAGGCCTTCTTCTCACACGTGGCATCGCTGGATCAGGGTTGCCCCCATTGTCCAATATTCCCCACTGCTGCCTCCCGTAGGAGTCTGGGCCGTGTCTCAGTCCCAGTGTGGCTGTCCTTCCTCTCAGAACAGCTATGGATCGTCGCCTAGGTAGAGCTCTTACCTCACCTACTAGCTAATCCAACATAGGCTCATCTTATAGCGAAAGCCCTTGCGAGCCCCCTTTCACCTCTCGGTCTTACGCGGTATTACCTCAAGTTTCCCTGAGCTATCCCCCTCTATAAGGCAGATTCCTATGCATTACTCACCCGTTCGCCACTCGTCGGCAAGTTAGCAAGCTAACTCCCGTTACCGTTCGACTTGCATGTGTTAAGCATGCCACCAGCGTTCAATCTGAGCCAGGATCAAACTCTTCAGTTTTAAAACGTTTTGTAGCTTTATTACCAAAACTACTCAAATGTCCGCACTGCACTTGTCTATCCTGCTTTGCTTTCCTAAACATTCCCTAAAACAAAATGCCCAGTATTCAAAGCTTGTGTTCTTATTCTTTCCCTTAAACATCCTTTCAACTCGCAACCTATCTCGTCGCAAGACCGCCTATTATACGCATCTCTCTTTCACTGTCAACACCTTTTTTAAAGTTTTTTACTCTTTCTCCACCAACTTAACGCTACGCGTTGATAAATCAAGAAAATACACTCCCTCTAAAACTGCGGAGCGCACGATCCATAAGGCACAACAGGGAGGAGTTCGACTTGCGGCATCTGACTAAACTGGACTGCCGGTGCAAGACGAATCAGCGGGCCATAAGCTGAATCCTCATGCGACAGGTGAGGAGGATAAGTATAGGCTTGGGGATCCTCAGTAAACCGACGTGGAAAAATATCTTTTAGAGGCTGATCTTTGTAATCTGCCTCAGCAATCAAGCCTAAATCTTGCGCCCACATACAGCTTCGCGTCAGGGACACCTTGACATGATAGCTCCCACCCTCGACTGCCCGACGTAACAGCGCCGTCATCATGCCTGCGGCTGCAAAATAAGCCGTCAGCAGATCATTGATGTAGTACACGGGAGAGGCCTTGGGCACTTCAAGAGAACCTTCCGTTGCCGAGAACCCCGAAGTCATCTGTGCATTTTGATCAAACCCAGGTCGATAGCGCCAGGGCCCATCGTGACCAAATGCGTTAATGGACATATAAACTAAGCCACGTGGATGTTGCTTGGCAGCCATTGCTGGAGTCAGGCCAAACTTCTCACACACACTGGGGCGATAAGACTGCGCAAACACATCAGCCTCCAATAAAAGCGCTTGCATTCTTGCCAAATCCTCTGCACTTTCTAAGTCAAGAAAAGCGGATTTTTTACCATGATTGACACCGAGATTCACTGTTTTAGGATCCAGATGATGCGGCGCAGCAACATAGAGTACGTCTGCTCCAAACTCCGCTAAACTCATTACAGAGCGCGGACCTGCTAAGACATGGGTCCAGTCTAAAACCTTCACCCCTGCAAGCGGAGCAGCACCCCCTTTTTCTAGGCCACATGGCTTCCCTTCAGCAATCTTTTCAATTTCAATAACGGGCGTATTTAATAATAATTGCCCTTGGGGATGCGCACGCCATTCCTCTTTGGTTCGCACCACGCAACAAGGCAGTCCCAGCTCTGCCAGCTTTTCTTCTAATTCAAAAGCATTCCAACCCGCAATGACTTTGGCAATCGCCTCTCGATTATTACCGCAATTAAAAAAATTCAAATAACCATCCTGTAATTTTGGATAAGGAGGGCCACACTGGAGCCAAACCTGGCGACCGTCTTTACAGCGATAGTTGAAATTGATCTGAACTTTGTCTGCACCCAAATCCATGTTATAACCGGATTGCCAAACGAAATGTACGGGATGCAAGTAGTGAATTGCATCGTGAATATTTAAAGATAAATTGTTCTTCTGACCCGAACGATGATCCCAAATCGCACTGGCCACTACAGCATCCAACAAAAGTGCGGTGGAGACAGCCTCGCCCAGTCGATGCGGTGATGCCAGAATTGGATCTTTGCCTTGCAAGGCTATTTCACCACGAAACAATGGCGTCAAACCCAACTGGTTCATCAAATTTTGTAAAGCGGGCAATTGCCCCTTCGAAAACAAATACTGCTGCATGCTATCCTCCTTTTTTGAAGTGATCGATCAAAGATTGGGTTGTAACCACTCTGCCATCTTGATTGTATCCATATTTTTACGCCGTGCATAATCCTGTACTTGCTCATCATTTATCTTTCCCACTACAAAATAATGTGATTCAGGATGAGCATAATAAAAACCAGATACAGATGAGGCTGGCCACATCGCCAAACTTTCCGTCAAACTAACGCCAATCTGCTCGGGTTTTAACAAATCAAACAAAGCCCATTTCTCAGTATGATCAGGACAAGCAGGATAGCCTGGTGCCGGGCGAATGCCTTGATATTTCTCATCAATCAAATTTTGCTTTGAAAGATTCTCCGCCGCAGCATAACCCCAATATTCTTTGCGAATGCGTTCATGCAAGTACTCGGCTGCAGCTTCAGCTAAACGATCCGCCAAAATCTTAGCCATAATCTGATGATAATCGTCGTGATCTTGCTCATATTTTTCTAACAACTCAGGCAATCCCACTCCTGCTGTCACTACAAATGCACCCAGGTAATCGGAAATTCCTGTGGCTTTAGGCGCAATAAAATCAGCCAAACATTTATTGGGTTTAGCATCAGGCTTTGGTTTTTGCTGACGCAGATGGTGAAACTGCTTGAGCACCTGTGAACGTGTCTCATCGGTATAAATTTCAACATCATCATAATCAACAGAATTTGCAGAAAACAGCCCAAATACAGCGCGCGCTTTTAGACTTTGAGTGGCAATGATTTCGTCCAACATGCGATTGGCATCGGCAAATAATTTTTGGGCTTCTTCCCCAACAGTCTGATTTTTAAAAATCTGAGGATATTGTCCGCGTAATTGCCAAGCGAAGAAAAACGGTGTCCAATCAATATATTCGCGCAATACAGCAATATCCAAATCCAATACTTTCTGCCCTAAAAAATTCGGCTTGATTGGCGCAAAATTTAACTTGAGTTGATTATTCCGTGCTTGCTGCAGGCCAAGCCAATCAGCATCGGCTTTTTTATGGCCATGCACTTTACGAATTTGGTCATACTCCACTTCTAGATCCCGCAAAAATTCCTGGCGCCCCGAACCTAATAGCTTGGATAAAACAGGCACAGAGCGAGAAGCATCTTTCACATACACAACAGGGTGATCGTAATAGGGGTCAATCTTTACCGCAGTATGCGTGGGGGAAGTCGTTGCGCCGCCAATGAGCAAGGGTACCGTCAAACCCAGGCGCTGCATTTCTTTGGCCACATGGACCATCTCGTCCAAAGACGGCGTAATCAAACCGCTTAAGCCAATGATATCAACGTGCTCTTCCTTTGCTACGGTTAAAATTTTATCACAAGGCACCATGACCCCTAAATCAATCACTTGATAGCCATTGCATTGCATAATAATCCCAACAATATTTTTGCCAATATCATGCACATCGCCTTTGACTGTCGCCATCAGGATCTTACCTTTAAAAGCACTATCTGCACCGCCCACTTCTTTTTCCGCTTCAATAAAAGGCAAAAGATAGGCCACCGCTTTTTTCATCACCCGAGCACTTTTCACCACCTGAGGTAAAAACATCTTCCCTGCACCAAATAAATCGCCGACGACATTCATTCCGTCCATGAGCGGGCCTTCAATGACTTCAATGGTCTTAGCAAAGGCATGACGCGCCTCTTCCACATCAAGTTCAATAAAATCCGTCACTCCATTAACCAATGAGTACGTCAACCGCTCCGCAACGGGTTGCTCACGCCAAGCAAGATCACGCTCTTGAACTTTACCTGCTGTGCCCTTCAGCGAGGCCGAAATTTCGAGCAATCGCTCGGTCGCATCGTCACGCCGGTTTAAAATCACATCCTCAACACAGGCTTTTAATTCTGGCGCAATTTGTTCATAAATCTGCAATTGCCCGGCATTGACAATCCCCATGTCCATACCCGCTTTAATCGCATGATAGAGAAAAACAGAGTGCATTGCCTCGCGCACTGGATCATTCCCCCGAAACGAAAAAGACACATTGCTGACTCCACCGCTAATCAGTGCTCCAGGGCATTCTTGCTTAATGCGTTTTGCTGCACGAATATAGGCATTGGCATAATCATCATGCTCTTTGATCCCCGTTGCCACGGCGAAAATATTAGGGTCAAAGATAATATCTTGGGGCACAAAACCCACCCTCTGGGTCAAAATGGCATAAGCTCTTTTGCAAATACTCACCTTCCGCTCTTCGGTGTCAGCCTGTCCCGCCTCATCAAAAGCCATCACCACTACCGCAGCACCGAAGCGGCGGATCATACTCGCTTGCTCAATAAATTGCGCCTCCCCTTCTTTCAAGCTAATAGAATTGACAATGCCTTTCCCCTGAATGCATTTCAACCCGGCCTGCAATACAGACCATTTAGAGGAGTCAATCATAATCGGCACTTTCGCAATGTCAGGCTCCGTGGCAATCAAATTTAAAAAAGTCCGCATAGCCGACACGGCATCCAGCATCGCATCGTCCATATTGATATCGATAATTTGTGCGCCATTTTCAACCTGCTGACGAGCGACTGCCAACGCTTCTTCATATTGCCCCTCGCGAATTAACTTAGCAAAGCGTGCTGAGCCTGATACATTTGTCCGTTCGCCCACATTGACAAAATTGGTCTCGGGGCGAATTTCTAGCATCTCCAAGCCACTCAAACGACAATAGGGCGGAAGGGTCGGCACTGTGCGAGGTGCGATTTTTTCAACCACGGCTGCCATCGCCGCAATATGCGCTGGGGTGGTACCACAGCAGCCTCCTACAATATTCAAAAAGCCACTTTCAGCAAAATCTTTGATATAGCCTGCCATTTCTTCTGGATCTTGATCATACTCACCAAACTGGTTAGGCAGGCCAGCATTGGGGTAGGCGCAAACATAGGTCTCTGCAAGCTGAGATAGCGTCTCTAAATGAGGGCGCATTTCCACCGCACCCAAGGCACAATTAATGCCAATGGTCGTGGGCTTGGCATGGGACATAGAGGTCCAAAATGCTTCCACAGTTTGTCCTGACAAAGTCCGCCCACTGGCATCAGTAATTGTCCCCGAAATCATTAAAGGAAGGCGTCGCCCTATCTTGGCAAAAAAAGTTTCCACCGCAAAAATCGCTGCTTTAGCATTCAGCGTATCAAAAATGGTCTCAATCAAAAAACCATCGACCCCCCCTTCGTATAACGCTTCAACTGCCGTCGTGTATGCTGATACGAGTTGATCAAAATCGACATTACGCGCTGCGGGATTATTCACATCAGGAGAAAGCGATGCCGTCCGATTAGTGGGCCCTAGCCCCCCCATCACGTAACGGGGTTGATTAGGCGTTGCAGCAGTCATTTGATCCGCAACAGCACGGGCTAATTTTGCTGAACTTAAATTGAGTTCATAAGCCAAATCCGCTAAATCATAATCCAGCTGAGAGATAGCATTGGCATTAAATGTGTTGGTCTCAATGATATCTGCACCTGCAGCCAGATATTGTTGATGAATCTCGGCAATGACCTGAGGCTGCGTGATAGAAAGCAAATCATTATTGCCTTTTAGCGGGGAGGCGTGATTTTGAAAACGCTCGCCTCGATATTGCGCTTCAGAAAGCTTATATTTCTGGATCATCGTACCCATGGCCCCATCCAGCACCATAATACGCTTTTTTAAATTTGCTTCAAAACTCACGCTCACGATCTACCCCAATCATTCAAAACGCCGAGAATGAAATAAAAAACCATTGAAGTCAATGACCAAATGAGTGAATAGACCATCTAAACAAGCGATTTCTGCTCAAAAAATAGAGTGATCCAAAATAACAGGGTACAAAAACAAGTGCGGCAAGCAAGCTATTTTGCAAAAAAGGCAGCCCTGCAACAAGACAGGCGCTCCACCCCGCTAGCGAATGCGCATACAATCCTGATGCAAGCCAAGTTCCAAAATTCGTCCACAGCCAGTAAACAAAGGTTGATCCCAAGGCGTACCCAACAATCCGCCATCGCGGCATTTTTTGCTTAAAAACGCAGGCAGAACCCAGCGCCATGGCGACAAAACCCGTATAGGTAAAGAGGCTCCAAGAGCCAATTACCTCGTATCCCGCGCAAAGTGCCAGCAGCCAATCAGACAAAAGAAGGCTCGCAAGGGTCATCAACACAGCCTGCCTTTTAGACAATTGACAGCCCAATAGTAAAACCAAACTGGCATAAGGACTAAAATTGGGCCAATGCGGTACCAGACGGGCACAACACAATAAAATCACCCAGAAAAGAAGGCTCTGCCAAGAAGACGCAGTCCGCTGCATGATAGCTCCCATCAAAATCACTCAGTTATGAAATAGATAGTCTCATCTAAATCAAAAATGATGTCAAGCGCTTGCGAATGATTTAAAAATAATCTATTCTTTTAATAATCAGATTAAATAAAGGTCAATTAAATCACCATGATGTATGAATCTCTTTTTGAAGAATTAGAAACCATTCTCACCTGCCCCGTTGATGCGAGACGCCAGGAGAACTTAGAAGATTTTTTTATGCGCGGGCCAGGCCGTTCAAGCGTGGATTGGGCTTGGGGTCACGACCGGAGATCGGTTGCTCATCTCTTTGTTCACGCACTTTCTCCTGATTCACCATTGTGGAACGAAGCCTATTTGACTAAACTGTCCCCACTCTTACCTGAGTTTTTAGTCGCTGGAATCAATCAAGATAGCGCAGCGGGCGACGCGCTCATGGCAAAGGCTTACCGTATCAAAGCCAATCACCCTCTGATCACGTTATCACTCACTAAAATTGCCAACCAAGCAGGATTAGACTGTGAATCCCCTGATGAACTGATCCTCAATCATACCAAACGTCAAATCCTCATTTCCCTTTTTGCAAGCAGTACTGCAAGTCTTTCTGCTTCAGCAAAACGCTTATTGCAATTTTGCCAAACGATTACGCAATTGCAAAAAGAGGCTGATTCATGTTTATTCTACAAAGCAGCGTTCTCTTCCCGTGATCGACCGGATATGCCTGACCCCTCTGATACTACCGCAACCCCAACATGAGCATTATTTTAAGTTTTGCAAGATTTGTGCCACCAACTTGGACTTATTGAGGGTGTAGAAATGCAAGGCTGGAGCCCCTGCTTGAAGCAAATCTTGACATAAACGCGTCACGACTTCTACACCAAAAGCTTGTATGGATTCCACATCATCACCATAAGCTTCCATTTTTTTGCGGATATAGCGAGGAATCTCCGCACCGCACATCTCAGAAAACCGACATAATTGGCTAAAATGATAGATCGGCATCACCCCTGGAATAATCGGAATATCAATGTGCAAGCGTTCACAATCAGACAAAAATTGATGATACGCCTCTGGATGATAAAAGTACTGCGTAATCGCACTATCCGCCCCAGCCGATACTTTTTCTTTAAAATGCTGCAAATCTTTGCAAATATTACTCGCCTGGGGATGGCATTCTGGGTAGGCAGCGACCGTAATATGAAAGGCGTCACCAAAACTTTCCCGAATAAAACAAATCAGATCTCGTGCATAATGAAATTCAGGCGATGCAGAGCCGGATCCCGATGGCAGATCCCCACGCAAAGCGATGACTCTCTTAATGCCCCTGCGCTGATATTGATGCAACAATTCATAAATGGCTTCCCTTTTTGCTCCAATACAAGACAAATGCGGAGTGACCGTATAGGCTTTTTGCTGCAAAGCGAACACAGTCCCCAAACTAGCCTCTTGCGTACTCCCGCCTGCACCATAAGTCACGGAGAAATATTCCGGAGCAAATTGAGATAAAACATCCGCAGCGATCAGCAAATGATCCAGGCCTTCGGCTGTTTTTGGGGGAAAAAACTCAAAACTACAATTCATGATTTGGCTTAAGGATGAAAATAGCTCAGCCTGCGCCAAATGCCACATAAAGTCAAGGGGGTCAAAAAGTAGAAATTAAATACATTGGATTGGTTTTGGCAAACCCGCGCATTGCGCAATCACGCGTAAAGGCTTATCACCATAACGTTGTTGCAAGGCCAGGCTATCGAAATTTGGTTGAGTTTCACGTACAAATTTGATTAGCCTACGAGTTAAAGGCATCACCTGATGCACTTGATAAAACTCACGGGCAAAAGCAAATAATTGCCAATCCAAAGGCTCTAAAACCAAACCTTGCGCTTGGGCCTTTTGACGAGTCCAGGCCTCTGTCCAATCTTCCCAATGCAGCAAATAACCTTCTGGGGTTTCTAAACTCACCGCGTTGACCGCCACACGCAATATCCCAAGAAAAATAAACTCACAAACCCCAAACAAGATGCGATGTTGCCAAAGCTCGGCCCGACTACGGCCAACGCGTTCGCACTGCCCATGATAATAAAGGGAATCGCTAAAAACACACCCATCAAAGACGAGCCTGCAACCATCCCGCACGAAAGCAAGGTTGCTTGTTCCAGCTTTTTATAGCCTACTTTTTCATCTTCATGTCGTTTTTTCAAATACCGCGCTAAAAAGAACTGCAAAAAGCCCCCAATCACAATTGGAGTCAACACATCAGGAGGCAAGTAGATGCCCAGTCCCACCGCCAAAACAGGAAAGCGCACCCCTCGCAAGGACCGTGAAATCAAATCAATCACGATAATCAAGACACCAATCCCTACGCCTAAGGTCACCATGATCCAGTTGAGATTATGGGTTAAGACGCCCTCAGCCACCGCGGCCATCAGACTAGCCTGGGGAGCAGACAATGATTGAGTGGGATCCATCCCCGCATGAGGAAACACCCCTCCCATTCCATAAGCTTGAAACAGCAACTGAAAAATAGGCCCAATCACTAAACTTGAAGCAATCACACCCAAGGCCAACATCACCTGTTGTTTCCAGGGGGTTGCCCCGATCATCATCCCCGCCTTCAAATCCTGCATGTTTTCATTAGAAATAGACGCGATCGCTGCGACCACTGCAGCAACCATAATGACCAAACCGACAATTTTATTTAAGCTGCCACTGTCCAAATGAAATAACAGCAAATAAATACTCGCTAAAATCAAAATAGATAAAATTAAAATTCCAGATAAAGGATTGTTGGTGGAACCGACAATTCCTGTTAAATAGCCGCATACCGTTGCCAATAAAAAGCCCACAACAATCAAAAAAATCAAACTAATCAAACTGGCTTCAAGAATAAATGCCATTGAAAAATTAAGCTGCAGATGCAACACGAGTCCCGCCACTAGCAAAAACAATCCAATCGAAACAGCAACAATGCCACATAACAGCCAAACCATGGAGATGTTTTTTTCAGAGTTCACCAAGATTTTTTTGTCATGTAAACTCGAAAACGCCACACCAAACCCAGCAATCATAGGCCGCAGCAACTGCAGCAGGGTCCAGATTCCTCCGATTAGCATGGTTCCCACCCCTACAAAACGTAGGTGCTCAGACCAAATGAGATTGACGGCATCAGGGTGATCTGTCATACCGATTACAGGGTAGTAATGACTCAGTACAGGCATTAAGAGCCCCCACCCCAATACAATCCCTAACAAAATACTCAAACAGACCGCTGGCCCAATAATAAAGCCCGCTGCAAAGGCCGCCGGGCTAAAGCCAATCGCTGTACCAAATAAAATATTACGGGAAGATCCCCACATTTCGACGCTATCTGCAATCAGCTGCAACCCATCCTGCAAAAAGGTGATCACGCCCCCCGTCAGGACACCATGTAATAAATACTTCAGTAAGCCTTTGCCCTCAGAGGTCGCGCGCAGAACATTGCCAATTGCTGTTCCTTCCGGAAAGCGCAACTCAGGCAAATTTAAAAGCACTTGACGCAAAGGCACTGAAAACAAAACGCCCATGAGCCCACCCAGACCAACAATTAATGCTGTGACTAAATAATGAAAATGCGTCCATAAATGCAAGATGATCAACGCAGGCAGAATAAAAGCGACCGCAGCTGCAACCCCCTCTCCACTTGAAGCTGCAGTTTGCACCAAATTGCACTCAAAGACGGAGGAGCGCTTAAAAAACCGAAACAAGCCAATAGCCAATACCGCCGCAGGGATTGAAGCGGAAATTGTTGTACCAATTTTTAAAGCTAAATAAGCATTGGATGCCGCCAATAAAACGGCCAATAACATCGAAAAAATAAAAGCCTTGAAGGTAAACTCAAGCCGAGCGGCCTGGTTATTGGGATCCATGTCAATTCTCCAGTAAAATTTAGAACATGTGCTGAGGAGCTACGCGATAAATCGCGGGCACATTACGCAAGTAGTCGTGATAATCCAGGCCAAAACCATAAACATAATGATTTTCTGACTCCTGAAGTGCGGCAAAATCAGGGTGTGCTAACCCCTCTGGCAAGCGAGCATTGACTTTATCCATCAAGACTGCTGTATAAATCTTAGCAGCACCTCGACCATGACAATAATCTGTCACGGCTTTCAGGGTGATTCCGCCATCTAAAATATCATCTACAATCACCACTACGCGATTTTCAAGTGGCATGGAAGGCTCACGTTTCCAATGAATGCTGGAGCCGGTCAGTTCACCCTGGTAGCGCGTTGCATGAATATAATCCATTTGCAAGGGGAAATTGAGTCGCAGACAAATTTCGCTTGCAACAAATAGCCCACCGTTCATGACCGTCAAGACAATCGGATTAGCCTGCTCAAGAATAGCTGTCATTTTTTTAGCCATTTGATCCAGACTTTTTGCAATTTGCTCTTTGGAAAAAAGTAAGGTAGCATGCGCCTCTACCTCACGAATGAGCGCCGGTGTAATCTGTCGTTCAGACATTCTCTATCTTGTGTTTTGAAAAAATGACTTCGGATTCTAACAGAGAATCTCCAAAAAAGCCAGTTTGACAGATCAAATCACTCCATATAAAATATTTTTTTTATGAAATCAGGATGATGCGATGAAGTTTGTTGATGAAGTGATCATCGATGTCGAAGCAGGCAAAGGTGGCAACGGCTGCTTGAGCTTTCGCCGTGAAAAATATATCCCACTTGGAGGCCCAGATGGCGGGGATGGCGGAGGGGGGGGCTCCATCTACGTGGAAGCAGACCCCAATCTGAATACTTTGATTGATTATCGCTACACGCGGCGCTTCAAGGCCGAAAACGGCCAAAATGGCATGGGCAGTCAATGTACTGGTAAGCATGGGGCGGACTTAAATTTACGCGTTCCGATTGGCACACAAGTTTTTGATATTGAAACAAATGAGCTCCTAGGCGAAGTCCTTGAAGCACATCAACGCCTCCTCATCGCCAAGGGCGGGGAGCGCGGCTTGGGCAATTGCCACTTCAAAAGCAGCACCAATCGTGCTCCTCGCCAAACCATTCCAGGTGGTGCCGGTGAAGCGCGCCGTATTCGCATGGAGCTCAAACTCCTTGCTGATGTTGGTTTATTAGGCCTACCCAATGCGGGAAAATCTAGTTTGATCCGCGCTGTTTCAGCCGCCACACCCAAAGTTGCAGATTATCCTTTTACCACCATGCGCCCTAACTTGGGGGTGGTCTCTGCCGGGCCTTACAAAAGTTTTGTGATGGCGGATATTCCGGGCGTGATTGAAGGCGCTGCAGAGGGCGCGGGCTTGGGATTGAAGTTTTTAAAGCATCTCTCACGCACCCGGCTTTTGCTGCATATGGTGGATTTAGCACCTTTTGACGAACACGATGTTGCACTGGATATCGAACTCATCATCAAAGAACTGCAAAAATACAATGCTGATTTAGCTCAAAAAGAACGGTGGTTGGTTTTCAATAAAGTGGATTTACTGAGCGAAGAGCAAGCAAAATCAAAGGTTAAAAGCATCACTCAACAAATTGGCTGGACGGGAAAAACCTATATGATTTCTGCGCTTAAAAAGCGGGAGACAAGCCAGCTGGTCTATGATATCATGCAAAAATTAGAAACTGGAGATTGGGAAAAAGACGCATTATGAAAAAAGTCACTGGCTTGCCGTTCCTCACACGTCGCAATTTTACAAATTATTTGGCCACTAAACAGGGCATTCCTTTTATCGAGGCTGAAAAAATTGTCAAAGTCTTAATGAATCACATCCTGCATCATCTCTACGATGGTCAGCGCATTGAATTACGCGGATTTGGTGTTTTTGACACCAAGAAAGTGAAAGCCTACCAAGGTCGACACCCCCGCACTGGTGAAAAAATCGCAATCCCAGAACGCATGAAAATCACCTTCAAAGCTTCCAAAATATTATTGAACAAAATCAACCAAGCCTGAGACTAACCATGCGCGCATGGCCCCACCCCAGGTTTTTACTCGCCATTTTGGGCTTAAGCTTCTTTTTTGGGTTTGTGGACATCGTGAGTATTGGCCTTGCCTTGCCCAAATTGATTCTTGATTTTCATGTCAGCCTCAATATGGCCAGTGAAGCGATCACAACGAGTTTGATTGGCTATATTCTTGGGGCCGTGTTGGTCAGCCTCTTTTCCGATTATTATGGTCGAAAACCAGCCCTGATTATTGCTTTGCTGCTTTTTTCGATAGGCTCATTGCTCTGCGGCCTCAGTACTTCGTTTCGGGAAATTTTATTTTGGCGTTTTATTACTGGCCTTGGCTTAGGGGCGCAAATTGCTATTTCAACCACCTATGCAAGTGAAATGGCCCCTGAACATGCACGAGGCAAAATCGTTTCCATCATGGTGGCCTGCGGCATGTTTGGCTTTGCGATTCTACCCTTTTTGGCCTATGCTCTGATCCCCAATTTTACTTGGGGTTGGCGGGGCCTTTTTATTTTTGGCGCGTTGGGTGGAGGCCTGGCCCTCATCATGTGGCAAAAACTCCCTGACACACCGCTATGGCTGCAATCCAAAGGACAAAAAAATCATGCTCCTTTTAAAACGCTGTTGCAAAGGCAAACCATCCTTTCTCTTTCGCTTTTTGCGCTGATTTGGTTTATTTACTATATTGGCAATTATGCCTGGCTCACACTTTCAGCCTCCCTTCTGGTTAATCATGGTTTTGCTTTGGGGCAAAGCTTATTTTTTGTGGGTTTAACTTCACTGGGCTTTATTGTTGGATCTTTGATCTCCATTGTGCTTGGAGACCGTTTCACCCGCAAAAAAATGTGTGCCGGCATCGCTCTGATCTGGACTTTAGCCCTCCTGATCGTAGGCTGGAGCACCCATTCCTTGCTGATCATTGGTGGTGGTTTTATCGCCTCTACCTCGATTGCCATGCTCATCCCGCAAATGTACACACTCACTGCAGAACAATTTCCAACAAGTGTACGGGCCACTTGTATCTCTGTCACCGATGGCCTCGGCCATTTAGGTGGGGCGTTTTGTGCGCAAATCACCTTTTTTATTGCGCACTTACTGCCAGAGATCCCTTTTTTTAAAGGGGTGATGCTTGCCATGGCGTTGAGCGGGCTTCTGACCGTCTTTTTACTCTTTCTCGCTCACAATAAGACTGCCCAAGCCTTGGATGCATAGCAGCTAAATGGCGCACTGCTATAACTGATCATTGGACACATTAATTTTATAGAGACCCGTGTTATTGTTGATCCATTCTAAACTGATTTTTTTTTGCTTAAGCCACCCTTCAAATGCTTGGTGAAATGCTGGAGACTCATACAATTGATCAAAATTATGATTTAAAAGCAGGTAATGAATCTCTGGATTTGCTTTCATATAACTCAAAAAAGCAGGGAGATTAGTAAAATAACCCGGCTCCATATTAGGCCCATAACTTGATAAAGGTGGCGTCACTGCAATACCCTGCAACATAGGCAAATCATTAAAATAAACATAATCTGTCAATAATTTACCCTGAAAGCCCGGACAGATTCGATATGCATATAAACGCATGGTAAACGGCAAATCATGTAGGCTAAAATTTTTCTCTGTGGTTTCATGGGCCAACAACCGAAACTCGCTAAACGGCCCCACTGTCGCAAAAAAGCATAAAACAATTACCAAAGTCACGATCAACATCCACCATCGTGGCACAAAACCTTGCCAGTCAAGTGCTTTTAGCCCACTCATTATCACCTGCTGATATTTGATGATAATAAAAGCAAGGGCAAAAGCAAACAACGGGGTAATCATCATTAAATTGCGATTATCATACGAAAAACCAAAAAACCAAATTAAAAAATAGCCCAGTGCAGCGTACAAAAATAAGCGAATTTTTTGAGGCAATAACTCGCGAAAAACAAAACAGATTGCGCCCATTACAATCAACTGATAAGACTCAAAAAGCGCATTACACCAATGGACCATGGCGCTCGGTGCAGTTGCCCCTGCCCCATGTATTAAAAAACGAATATCTGTAAAATGATTCAAATTGCCTTCATGCAGAGTCGAGTACAGATACCAAGGCAAAATCAGCAATACTAGAAGCAAATACTTTAAAAAAAGCGTACGACCCCGATGGGAGACACCCCGATCTAACACAAATTGAATCAGGGGAATCACCAAAGCCGTGTAGATCCCAGCAGGTTTTGTCATCGCGGCCGCAAACATCGCAAATAGTGAAAGCCAGATCCACTCACGTTTGTGGCAAGCATCAGCCCCATAGGCCAAGAGGGTTAAAGCAAAGGCTAAAAAATTAAAAAAGGCCACAGGCACATCGGCATATCCTGTATTCAAATACAAAAAATAGTTCACATCAAATAAGCCACCGGTCAGGATCAACCCCATAAGATAGGAGGGTTCATTTTCACGGCGGTACAAAACCAGCCCCAGCAATAACAAGCCCACAAAGAAAAATCCCTGCACACTTGCAGGAAATAGTTCTAACAAGCGAGGCACAGGCAGGGAGTTCAGCAATACATAACTCAAAGACCAATTGGCTGGTAATAATTGCGGGTAATGCCAAGTCATAGTGGGCATTTGATTGGCCGTAAAATCAATTGCCCAGCGATTATAGGACACACTGGCATCCCAATAACCAAAAGGCTCACCCCAACTGCTTAACCAATTCAAGACTGCAATCACTAGGACGCCGAGCGCAACCGTCTGCAGCACTCGCCGGCGATAAGGATAGGTCCACGCTTTTTTCAACATTGCCAACCAAGGGATCACCTGGTCTAATTCATCTTGATATAGAAACAAAAATGCCAATAGCTCAATTACCGCCAGGCCTTGCACCCATTTTACGGTATAAAGATGCAAGCCAACCAGCACTATGACCAACACAAAATTACAGGTCCAACTTAAAGCAAAAAGCAAAGGCAAGGCAAACAAAAAATCCACTTTCGGATTTATCTTAAAAAGTTTCATGAGGATTGCGCCTGGAAAAACTGCAATCATCAACAGTGAGAGCAAGCCTAAAAAAAACGTCATTTCAGCCGGGAACTAGCCAGAATCAGTCTTTTATTGTATAATACCGCGATGAAAAATACTATCAATCCTTCTCACACTTTCGATGTGATTGTCATTGGCGGGGGCCATGCGGGCACTGAAGCAGCCTCTGCGGCCGCGCGGATGCAGTGTCGCACGCTTTTACTTACCCATAATATCGAAACCTTGGGACAGATGTCCTGCAATCCTGCCTTTGGTGGCATTGGCAAAGGTCATCTTGTTAAAGAGATTGATGCGCTGGGTGGCGTGATGGCCGAAGCAGTGGATGAAGCAGCCATTCAAATTCGCATTCTCAACGCCAGCAAAGGGCCGGCAGTTCAGGCTACTCGTGCCCAAGCAGATCGCATGCTCTATCGTCAAGCTGTGCGCAAACGCCTTGAAAATACGCCTCATTTAACCCTATTTCAACAGGCTGTTGATGATCTCATCATCGAACAGGGCCAGGTGATCGGCGTGGTGACTCAAATGGGTTTGAAGTTTTATGCAAAAAGCGTTGTGCTTACTGCAGGGACTTTTTTAGGAGGCAAAATTCATGTGGGCATGAGTCACTACGCGGGAGGCCGTGCAGGTGACCCCCCTTCTCTTGCTTTGGCTGAGCGTCTACGCGCTCTTCCTTTTCGTGTAGGCCGTTTAAAAACAGGAACCCCGCCCCGTATCGATGCGCGCACTGTTGATTTTGAGGGCTTAAGTGTTCAGCATAGTGATAATCCTTTGCCGGTCTTTTCATTCATGGGCCAAAGAAGCACTCATCCTCGCCAAATTCCTTGCCATATTACCCATACTAACGAAAAAACCCACGAAATTATTCGTCAAAATTTGCATCTCTCGCCAATGTATGCGGGTGTGATTGAAGGCATTGGCCCACGCTACTGCCCGTCCATTGAGGATAAAGTCGTCCGCTTTGCGTCTAAAAATAGCCATCAAATTTTTATCGAGCCAGAAGGACTGGACACTCACGAACTCTATCCTAACGGCATTTCAACTAGCCTTCCTTTTGAAGTCCAAGTCCAAATTGTCCAATCCATGAAAGGTTTTGAAAACGCACATATCACTCGCCCAGGTTATGCGATTGAATATGACTATTTTGACCCTCGCGATTTAAAACCCAGCCTGGAAACCAAAGCCATTCACGGTTTATTTTTTGCAGGTCAAATCAATGGAACAACAGGTTATGAAGAGGCGGGCGCGCAGGGCATTTTGGCCGGTCTCAATGCCGCACGCCTAGCGCAAGATCAAGAAAGCTGGTATCCAGAACGCCACGAAGCTTATTTAGGTGTGTTAGTTGATGATTTATTGACTTGCGGCACCGCAGAACCCTATCGCATGTTTACCAGTCGTGCTGAATATCGCCTGCAACTGCGCGAAGATAATGCCGATGCGCGTTTAACCGAAATTGGCTATCGTTTGGGATTGGTGCCTGAAGCCCGCTGGCGCGCTTTCAATGAAAAACTCGAGGCCATTGCCTTGGAACGCCAGCGTTTAAATGCCCTAGTGATTCAACCAGGCTCTCCTAGCTGGAATTATTTTAAGGCACAGGGCATTGAACTCAGCCGGGAATATCATGCTCTGGAATTACTCAAGCGACCAGAACTCAATTACGCCCGTCTCACTGCCTGCCCTGAGCTCTCTGCCGCAGCGCCTGTTGATCTACAAGTCGCTTTTCAACTTGAAACTCAAGTCAAATATGCAGGCTATATTGATCGCCAACAAGAGGAAATCGAACGTCAGCAACGCCATCATGCCCTACCCCTGCCTGCAGAGCTCAATTATAATGAGGTCAGCAGCCTTTCTGCCGAAGTACGCCAAAAATTGGAGCAAGTACGCCCAACGACGATTGGCCATGCTTCTCGTATTCCAGGCATGACGCCTGCGGCCATCTCTCTTTTACTCATCCATCTCAAAAAAAGGCGCGCTGCGTGACCATCCTAGCGTTTGACACTTCGAGCCGTGAAGGCTTAATCGCCCTGTGCACGCCAACAGGTCAAGTTTTAGAACTCAAAAATACGAATATTCAAGCGCACCACGCGTTTATTTTACCAGGCATTCAACAGCTGCTTGCTGAGGCACAATTAAATTTAGCTGAAATTGATCATCTAGCCTGCAGCATTGGCCCTGGTAGTTTTGTAGGCACACGTTTGGCAGTTTCGGTCATGCAAGGCCTAGCCTATGGTTTAAAAAAACCCATCATCCCCTTGAATCACTTGGAAATTTTAGCCCTCGCGGCCAAGCGCATGCATGGGCTTCAAGAGGTTGTCGTCGCATTAGACGCAAAAATGCAGGCTTTTTACTTTTTAGATCCTAAGCAAAAAACCCATTTTTACCGCTTGGCTGAGATGGACACGGACACGCAACAAGCACTGCGCAAATATCCCCATAAAATTGGAGATGCTTGGCCCCTTCTAGGGGAGTTCACGGTCACGCTTGAAGCGCAATGTATTGGAAAAGATTTGATCGATCTTGCACAACAGAATTTGAACCGCGCCTTAATGACTCCAAGTCAGCTTTTACCGCTGTATCTCAATGATGAAGGCAATTGGAAAAAAACCAGGAATTGACTTTTGAAAAGTGCGACTTATCGGTCTACAACCAGCGTTTCCAGATCGGA
>JAJZUD010000096.1 GCA_021848625.1 Pseudomonadota bacterium | reverse complement strand
CCAGGCTCCATTTCTCTTCACTTACGTCTGTTGGATACATTTCGGCTCCTTGATTCTCAAAAGCCTTAGTATATCCTTATTTCTTTATGAATACAGCTTCTTAAAAAAGGTATAAAATAATCTTAAATAAAAACCTCACCCAAACTCAATATGAAAATCTTAGCCTGCTTTATTTGCGTTCTGATTTGTCTTGGTGTCGGCATGGCTGCAAGTTGGGCTACTCTGCCAGAGATCACTCACTGGTATCCCACATTGCACCAGCCTGTTTTTACACCGCCTGCTTATGTTTTTGGCCCAGCCTGGACGATACTCTACGTCCTAATGGGTGTGAATGCTGGCTTAGTACTGACCACACCCAGCCCCTATCGCCTTAAAGCGTTAATTTGGTTTATCATCCAGCTCATTTTTAATGGGCTATGGTCTTTTATTTTTTTTACTTGGCATCATCTTAGCCTCGCCTTACTGGATTTAGGTTTACTATGGGTCGCGCTTGTATTGGCGGCCTATTATTCCTATAAAGTCAAGGCTTGCTACATTGGATTACTGGCTCCCTATTTAGCGTGGGTCAGTTTTGCCTTTGTCATCAATGCTTGTGTTGTTTACATTAATTAGCTAGCCCAGTAAATTTCGAAACCCTTCCCCCAACAATCGACATCCTCCTAAAATCGCACCCCGTCACTTTGAATGTTTGTCAGATGCACGCCTTATTCTATTAGGCTATAATCTGCAACGAAAGGAGTAAAAAATGCTTTTCGAAACGGAACGTCTTTACATTGACACATACTGGAGTGAAAGTGATTTATCTCATTTCATCGATATGAAGCAGTGCCCCATAATTATGCAATACTTTGGCAGCTCTGCAAGGCATGCTTCACAAAGAATATGATGGTCGAAAGATTGTCGTGACTGAGGCTTGGGGTGATCAAAAGCCCAGAGGTGAATTATGATGACTAATCACAAAATTATCCGCTTGCCTACCGTCAAGGAATTGACGGGGCTAAGTACCTCTTCAATTTGGCGTCGTGAACAGGAAGGCACCTTCCCGCCACGACGAAAATTAGGTGCTAAAGCGGTAGGCTGGTTTTATGATGAAGTGTTAGATTGGATTGATAGTCGATCCGCAAGAACTCATTAATCGAACCTCTAAAAAGAGAAGGGCTCATCAAGAGCCCTTTTTTTATTATGAAGAAATTATGGCTTTAAAAGCTTTGAAAATTACAGATTAAAAGTATTATGTGCCTAAACAAATTGCCCCCACATTTGAGAAAGAGCCTAATTTTGCTACCCCAGTTGCTACCCCAGAGGATTTTTTGAAATTTTGTGAATTGATAAGTCATTGATTTTAAATGGCTCCCCGAACTGGACTCGAACCAGTGACCCAATGATTAACAGTCATTTGCTCTACCGACTGAGCTATCGGGGAATCAAGGCTTGCCATTCTATGCAAAACACACAGGCCTGTCAACAGGGTTTGCGAAAAACTTTTCAAAACGCTGTTTTTTGTTTAGAATAGGCACAGTTGTTTTTAATTTTTTGTCAATTTTATGCTCAAACACCAGGCCCAAGCCTCACTGCCTACTGAATTTGGCCGCTTTGAAGTACATGTTTTTACGGATCTCAATTCACAAGAAGAAATCATCGTCTTAAGCCAGCTTGCTCAAGTGCAAACAGTACCCTGGATCCGCATTCACTCCGCCTGCGTGACAGGGGACGTTTTTCATTCCCGCAAATGTGATTGCGGGCAGCAATTGGCACTTGCTATGGCTGACATTCACAAATCAGGCGGCCTCCTGATTTATCTGCCGCAAGAGGGTCGAGGCATTGGCCTTATCAACAAAATTAAAGCCTATGCAAAACAAGATGCAGAACAGCTTGACACCGTAGAGGCCAATCTAAAACTCGGGCTACCTGTTGATGCCCGTCACTACGATCAAGCCTGCCAGGTTTTAGATTATTTTCAGTTGCGAAAAGTCATCTTACTGAGCAATAATCCCCACAAAATGGCGGCGCTAACCGCAGCGGGATTTGATGTAGAACGGCGCCCTCTCTTGACCGAACGCACCCCTGAAAACCAAAATTACCTCAATACTAAAGCACTTAAAATGGAGCATCTCTTATGAGCTTTCACTCAAAAAAATGTCGTATCGCCATCACAGTCAGTGAATTCAACACTGAATTTACAAGCAAACTCTTGGAAGGCTGTTTAGCCCATCTCTCAAGCTCTGGCGTCCCATTAAAGCAAATTGATGTTTTTCACGTCCCCGGTGCGATCGAAATTCCTTTTGTATTGCAACGATTAGCCAAGAAAAAATGCTACGATGCGTTAATCGCCCTAGGGGCAGTCATTCGTGGCGAAACCAGCCATTACGATTATGTCTGCGAACAAGTCAGCCAAGGTTGTCAGCGAGTAATGCTGGATCACGATCTGCCTGTTATTTTTGGCGTCCTGACCACTGAAAACGACGCACAAGCACTAGCGCGAGTGGGCGGCGGACATAGCCACAATGGCGTGGAAGCAGCAAAATCAGCCCTTAGGATGATTGAGCTTGCTTCAAGCCTGTAGCAGGTGGCACCGCTTCTACTGGCGCAGAAGGAGTGGCCCCTGGTGCAGCTGGAGGAGGCGCAGCAGTTAGCGACTCTTTTTCACGAATCGGTCGCCTTGCCATTAAATCATCAACTTGGTCCGCATCGATCGTCTCATATTTCATCAACGCGTCAGCCATCGCGTGCAGAATGTCAGTGTTATCCGACAAAATCTGCTTAGCCCGTTGATAATTCCGATCAATCACGGCCCGCACTTCTTCATCAATCGTTCGTGCCGTTGAATCTGAAAACTCCTGCTTTCCAGCACCCATTCCCATGGCATGCCCCATGAAAGGATGATCTTGATCCTCGCCATACATTAATGGCCCCAATTTCTCAGACAGTCCCCATTTTGTGACCATTCTCCGTGCAATATCTGTCGCACGTTGAATATCATTGGAAGCTCCTGTGGTGACCTTAGCCGCCCCAAAAATCAGCTCCTCAGCAAGACGCCCCCCGTACAAACTGGACAGCTGGCTTTCCAAACGCTGCTTGCTATAGCTCACGCGATCTTGCTCAGGCAAATACATCGTCACCCCTAAAGCACGACCCCTTGGAATAATACTGACTTTGTACACCGGATCATGATCAGGGACTAATTTACCCACAATCGTGTGCCCTGCTTCATGGTAAGCGGTCAGACGCTTTTCCTCTTCGCTCATGGCTAAAGTCCGCCGCTCACTCCCCATTAAAATTTTGTCTTTTGCTTTTTCAAAATCGGCCATGCTGATTTTTTTCTTCTTGGCCCGCGCTGCGGTTAAAGCGGCCTCATTGACCAAATTTGCAAGCTCTGCACCAGAAAATCCAGGAGTCCCTCGCGCTAAATGATCCAGACGCACATCATCGCCCAACTGCACTTTGCGGGCATGCACCTTTAAAATCTGTTCACGCCCCTTAATATCGGGCAAGCCCACCGTCACCTGACGATCAAAGCGCCCTGGACGCAATAATGCAGGATCTAACACATCCGGACGGTTCGTCGCTGCAATTACAATGACGCCCTGATTCTCTGCAAAACCATCCATCTCAACCAGCAATTGATTTAAAGTCTGCTCACGTTCGTCATGCCCACCGCCCATTCCTGAGCCACGATGACGACCGACCGCATCAATTTCATCAATAAAAATGATACAGGGCGCGCGTTTTTTAGCTTGATCAAACATATCCCGCACACGCGAGGCCCCTACGCCCACAAACATTTCAACGAAATCGGAGCCAGATATTGAGAAAAACGGCACTCTGGCCTCACCCGCAATAGCACGTGCAAGCAAAGTTTTACCCGTTCCTGGTGAACCCACCATCAAGACCCCACGGGGAATTTTACCGCCTAAATCCTGATAACGTTTGGGGTCTTTCAAAAAATCAACAATTTCACCCACTTCTTCTTTGGCTTCATCAATGCCCGCCACATCTGCTAGAGTGACTTTGACTTGATCTTCACCCAACAAACGAGCACGGCTTTTCCCAAATGAAAACGCCCCCCCTTTACCTCCATTCATCTGCCGCATTAAGAAAAAACTTAAGGCTAAAATAATGATAAAAGGAATACTGTTAATCAGGATAGCGGTCAATAAACTGCGTTGTTCGGGCGGCGTGGCCACGACATCAACATTATGATTAATTAAATTATCTGTTAAAAAGGGGTCGATCCAAGGCATATAGGTGACAAATTTAGCGCCATCGTTGGTCACACCTGTAATCATTCGGCCATCAATATTGACACTCTTGACGGCTCCGGCATTCGCACTTTGTACAAAAGTGG
>JAJZUD010000095.1 GCA_021848625.1 Pseudomonadota bacterium | reverse complement strand
GTGAGACGCAAGGCATCCGTACCGTGCGGCTTGATGCCTTCTGGGAATTGTTTTTCCGTGGCTTTGACCACTCGCGCTTTTAAGCTGTCTTGCATCATTGAAGCCGTGCGTTTTTGCAGCAAGCTGGGCAAATCAATCCCATCAATCAAGTCAACTGGATCCAAAACATTACCTTTACTTTTGGACATTTTCTGCCCTTCGCCATCGCGAATCAGCCCGTGAATATAGACCGTTTTGAAGGGTACTTTTTGGGTAAAGTACAAGCCAAACATGATCATGCGAGCCACCCAGAAGAAGATAATATCAAAACCCGTGACCAAAACAGAGGTTGGGTAAAACAATTCAAAATCCGGGGTTTGATCCGGCCAACCTAAAGTAGAAAACGGCCACAATGCGGAGGAAAACCACGTATCGAGCACATCTTCATCCTGATGCAAAACCACATCTGGGGCAAGTTGATGCGCTTCCCGTACTGCCACTTCCGACTCACCTACATAGATTTTTCCGTCTGCGTCGTACCACGCGGGGATGCGATGCCCCCACCATAATTGTCGGGAGATGCACCAATCTTGGATATTCTCAAGCCAACGATAATAGGTATTCTGCCATTCATCCGGCACAAAACGCACCTCACCGGTTTGCACTGCTTTAATCCCAGCATCGGCGAGTCCCTGCATTTTGACATACCACTGCTCAGTGAGAAGAGGCTCTAACACATGATTACCGCGATCATTGCGAGGGATGTGCAACACATGCGGTTTTTTCTCCACCAGTAGGCCCAAAGCCTCCAAATCTTTCAAAATTTGTTTGCGCGCTGCAAAACGATCCAAACCTCGATAAGGAGGGGGAACTTGATCATTTAAAGTGCCATCCAGATTGAAAATATTGATCATCGGCAATTGATGACGCTGACCCACTTCATAATCATTAAAATCATGCGCAGGGGTGATCTTCACGCAACCACTGCCGAACTCACGATCCACATATTCATCAGCAATAATGGGGATGCGGCGTCCACACAAAGGCAACTCCAGCGTTTGACCAATCAAATGCTGGTAACGCTCATCTTCAGGATGCACTGCCACTGCTGTGTCTCCAAGCAAAGTCTCAGGACGCGTTGTTGCAATCACCAAATCACCGTAGGCAATATGATATAAAAAGCCTTGCTCCTCAGCGTGAATGACTTCCAGATCCGAAACGGCGGTTTTAAAATGCGGATCCCAATGCACCAAGCGTTTTCCTCGATAAATCAAACCATCTTGATAGAGTTTCACAAACGCAGTGCGTACGGCTTTAGACAAGCCCTCATCCATAGTAAAGCGGGAACGCGCCCATTCTGGCGAAGCCCCTAAACGTTGCATCTGTTTTAAAATGGCATCGCCTGAGGCTTCCTTCCATTCCCACACACGCTTGACAAAGGCATCCCGACCCAAATCATAACGAGTTTGCCCTTGTTGATGCAGCTGATTTTCCACCACCATTTGGGTGGCAATCCCAGCATGATCGGTGCCCACTTGCCATAAGGTGGGATGCCCACGCATGCGCTGAGTGCGGATCAAAATATCAATTAGCGTCTGCTGAAACGCATGCCCCATGTGCAAGGTTCCGGTCACATTGGGAGGGGGCAACATGATGCAATAGGGGGCTTTGTCTTGATGCCTCCCGGTTTTAAAGGCGTCACTCTGCTGCCATGCCTGGTAAATTCTGGCTTCAATCTCGTGCGGGAGGTAGGTTTTATCCATGATAAACTTGCTAATCAGTCAGTATTTCATTATCTAAAAATTAGGCCTCTATTGCAAGGCGGCCTGCAATAAAAAATGATTGCAATTTAACCTATCACAATCTATAATGATCATAATAAAGACAAAATAGAGGGATCAAAATGACAAAGTACTGGATATCGGATATAATGGGGACAAGCCCCACCCTTCAAATAGGCTTTGGCATGGCCACCACCAAAATACTGATCTCCCTATCGCAAGACTTAGCCACAAGACTACGTTCAGCCATCCCCCACAAAGAGCGTAGTAAAGTCATTCAAACTCTCATTGAAACAGAAGTCAAAAAAAGAGAGAATCAACTCTATGAAGCGGCACTGCGCGTGGAACAAGACACCAAACTAAAAAAAGAAATGCAATTATGGGAGGTCACTGAAGGAGATGGCCTTTCATGATGCGCGGCGATATTTACTGGGTTCGTCTAGACCCTACGCAAGGATCTGAAATTAACAAAAGGCGCCCTTGTGTCATTTTAAGCGCAAATCCAATCAATCAGGCCAGGAAAACTGTCGTCATCATCCCTCTTTCGTCATCGACCAGGGCCATTCCCCCTATCACGGTTGGAATTCATTGCATAGGCCAAAAAGGTATTGCTGCCATTGATCAAATTCGCACAGTGGACCAATCTAGGCTGGAAAGTTTTATTGAACCGATGAAATCCGTTGATTTGCAGCGCATCGAGCAAGCATTAAGACAAGTGCTCGTTCTGTAATTTCCCCCTAAACCAATCCTCAAGCGCTTCGGGCATACACGGGCGACGCGTTTTCAAATCAATCCACACTGCAGTCACTTTGGCTTTGAGGACCAGTGAATCATCTTTTTGCCGGCGAATTTCTTGATGAAACACCATGCGCAATCGGCCCTCACGCGCTACTCGGGCCGTGACATAAAATTGCTCATAGGGCATCAAGGATGATTTATATTCCTGGTCCAACGCTGCAATCACCACATCATAGCCTTGGCGGTGATATTCATGGACGTCAATCCCAGCACTGCGTGCATAAAGACTGCGGCAATATTCAAGGTAACTCACATAAACCGAATGATGCACAATCCCTTGCATATCCAGCTCATAATCACGGACTTCCATTGCACATTTAAATTCCCATTGCTCCATTTTCAACCCTTACAATTTCACTGATTTTCACGTATGATAGTCCACTCTAGCACAAAGCATGAGCCCATGAAAACCTTACACTTAGGCGTGGTCGGTCACAATATTAGCTATAGCAAATCCCCGCTGATCCACAGTGCTTTTGCTAAACAAGCAGGTCTGCCTGTTCTTTACACGATTGAGGAGGTGGGCACGCTGAGTTTTGCACAAAAAATTGCTGCGCTACGTAAGGCCGGATTTTGGGGCTGTAATATTACGGTGCCCTTTAAAGAGGAAGCCTTTGCCTTGGCCACTCACCCTACTCTACGTGCCAAACAAGCCGGCGCCGCTAATACGTTTCTGTTCAATCCCGATGGCATCATCGCGGATAACACTGATGGCCTGGGCTTGATCCGGGATTTGACCTATCTGGGCTTTGATCTTCAGCACAAGCGTGTGTTGATTTGCGGTGCAGGCGGCGCGGTACGCGGTATTTTAGGCCCGCTATTGGAAGCGCATCCCACCTCCATCACCATCGCCAATCGCAGCTTGGATAAAGCACACATTTTAGCTGAACGCTTTCACCCTGCGCCTATTGATGCCTGTACTTATGCGGATTTAGCGGATCGAACTTTTGACCTGATCATTGATGGCACCTCTCTAAAAACGGAGCCCTTGCCCCTGCCTGAAACACTGCGTCTAACTGAAGGCGCTTTGGTCTACGACCTCAAATACCATAACGGGCACGCCACTTCGATCATGGAATGGGCACAAGATCATGGGGCCAAAGCCGCAGAGGGCATGGGGATGTTGATTGAGCAAGCGGCAGAGGCGTTTTTCCTCTGGACTGGTTATCGACCTGACACCCAAGCGCTCAGAGAGACCCTGCAATGAGAATCAGCCTGATTGGCCCCATGGCAGCGGGCAAAAGCACTGTAGGCCAATTACTGGCTGACCGCTTGCATTGGCCTTTTTATGACACTGACACGCTGATTGAAACCTCAAGAGGAAAATCAATCAGCCAAATTTTTGCTGAGGAAGGCGAAGATTTTTTTCGCAATCTCGAAACAATATTCTTAAAAAAATTGTTGACTCAGCCTGAATCTATGGTCATCGCCACCGGCGGCGGCATTGTCAAAAAACTAGAAAACCGCAGTCTGCTTCAAACCCATTCACAAGTCGTGTTTCTGGATTTACCCGTGACGGAACAACTGCAGCGGACCGCTGGAGATACGTCGCGCCCGATTTTAATGGTTGAAAATAAAGTCGAACGCCTGGAGGCCCTGCGCCAAGAACGACTGCCTTTATACCAGGAAATTGCTTCCCTCACACTTCAAACCCATCAAGCAGCCCCTGAAGAATTGGCCCACATTTTGGAAGGGCACTTAAAAATATCTAAAAATAACTGTCAACCCAAAGTAGAAATGTCACACTTTTACCAAAGTTAAAATGTCACACATGACTAAATTTTAATATCTGCACTTATCCATAGATTTCATAGAGCAGACGACTGGCAAGGGGTCAGGCTGCTCT
>JAJZUD010000027.1 GCA_021848625.1 Pseudomonadota bacterium | reverse complement strand
TCATAAATTGCCTGAAAAATATCTTTAAAACGGCCGTCGTATTTTTTCAAAATGGTATTTTTGGTAGAGAGATAAACCGGCATTTTGAGGGAAAGGCCATAGTTTAAACAGGCGCGGGCAAAGCCAGAAATGGATTCATCCAAATTGTACATGGCCAATGCCACACCTTTGCCTGGAAAGTCAAAAACTTGATGGTGGATAGGTTCACCTCCATTTTTGGGCACAAAGCTCAAGGTCAAGGTGCCGGGCTCATTGACTACAAAGTCCGTGGCGCGATATTGATCTCCAAAAGCATGGCGGCCAATTACGATGGGTTTGTTCCAGCCTTGAACGTAGCGAGGAACATTTTTGCAGATAATGGGTTCTCGAAAAATCGTCCCATCCAAAATATTGCGAATGGTACCATTCGGGGACTTCCACATCTGTTTTAAGTTAAATTCCTTGACGCGGGCTTCATCCGGCGTAATGGTGGCACATTTAACCCCAACGCCATATTTTTTAATTGCATTGGCTGCGTCAATCGTAATTTGATCGTTGCTGGCATCGCGAGATTCAATGCCCAAATCGAAGTATTTGAGGTCCACATCCAGGTAAGGCAAAATCAACATTTCCTTAATTTGTGCCCAAATGATACGGGTCATTTCATCGCCATCGAGTTCAGCTAAGGGGGTTTTAACTTTGATTTTGGACATGCTCGCTCCTTACGATTAAAATTATTCCATTCTATACCGATTTTCGGCAAAACGATAGAGGCGGCGCCAAAAAATCAGGTTGACAAAGGTCACCCAGGCACACATGATGACCACCCCCAAGGCGACTTCTGAAAAGGCGCCTTTGACGGTGTTTTGTTGAATATAGGCCCCCAAACCATGTGCCGTCAATGTGATGTGCCCCCAATTGATGACCTCAGCAACAAAGCTGGTGTTCCAGGCATTGCCAGCGGCAGTAATCGCTCCGGTTAAATAATAGGGGAAAACAGCTGGAATTAAGAATCTACGCCATTTTAAGGTGCCTTTTAAGTTCATGTTTAAGGCTACTAATTTTAGTTCTTTGGGAATCATCGTCGCCCCGGCGATCACGTTAAAGAGAATATACCATTGCGTGCCCAGCACCATGAGCGGGGCGCACCAAATCTCCATATTGAGATGAAAATGCACAATCATGACCACAAAGACAGGGAAAAATAAATTAGCGGGAAAGGCCGCCAAAAACTGCGCAATCGGTTGCGCGATTTTAGCCCATGTAGGGTTTAGGCCAATTTTAATCCCGACCGGCAGCCAGATCAGAGAGCAAACCATAATGGAAACAAATACCCGCAGGCCAGTCATACCGCCTAAGACAACAACTTGGCCAATGGTCTGCCAAGAGGTGGCGGCGTGAATTAAATTCCACAGCCAGAGTACAAACAGTGCACCTAAAATAAAGAGACCCAAATACCATAAAAGATCACGCCAGCGGCTTTCCAAATGAATTTTAATTTTATGGCGAGAGGAGGGTAAAAAAGGCAGGCGCAATTGAATCCAGTGACTCCAGAGTAAATCTAGTTTATCAAACGCTTTGCGAGTGACGGCGGTGCGTTGGAAGAGGTTTAGAACCCAGGATTCAGCAGGCTCTTCATTCATTTCTCCTAGGCGAAATTTTTGTGACCAAGCAACCAAGGGACGAAACATCAATTGATCGTAAAGAAAAATCACAATTAGCATAGTGATAATAGCGTAAAAAATGGCGTGCCAATTTTCGCTGCTGATGGCCAGTGCAATATAAGAGCCAATTCCAGGCAAAGTGATGGTTTGATTTGCGACAGAAATCGCCTCAGCCGCGACGACGAAAAACCAGCCGCCTGACATCGACATCATGGCATTCCAGAGTAAGCCTGGTATGGCAAAGGGCATCTCCAAGCGCCAAAAGCGTTGCCAGCTGGAGAGTTGGTAGACTTGTGTTGCTTCCATTAATTCGTGGGGGATAGTCCGCAGGGACTGATAAAAACTCAGGGTCATGTTCCAAATTTGTGAAGTCATCACGGCGAAAATAGCGGCACACTCTGGTCCAATCATGGACCCTGGGAACAGGGCAATAAATCCCGCAACCGTGATGGAGAGGTAGCCCAAAATCGGCACGGATTGTAAGATGTCAATAATCGGAATCAGGACCGCGCCAGCACGCTGGTTTTTAGCCGCAAGCCCCCCTAAAATCAAACTGAAAATAAACGAAAAAAACAGTGCAATAAACATCCGTAAAGTGGTTTCAGCCGCATAATAAGGCAGGGCCCGTGGGTCTAAAGTAATGGGGATTTGCTGCCCTAAATGAAACGGCATGCGCATTTTTTCGCTAGCGTAGGCAAGCAAGAGTAAAATCAAAGTCACAAGCAGAAACGCCAAACCATCCCAAAGATTGGGCATGACTTTGATGCTAGGTAAACTATAAAGGCGAGTGCGGTGAGCCATCTGCGCTACTCTATAATTTGCAACAGGGATTCACAGGCGAGCGCGAAAATATCCTCTGGAATTTGTTTCATCGGATGGGGTTTTGCGCCACGGATTCTCCAGTCAAAAGACTTGGGTTGATGGGTTAAAATATAGCTGGTGACGTTCTTGATGCCAGAAAAGCGGATTGCAAAGGGATTGGTTTCGTTATAGGAGGCGGTGGTCATAGGAAGTCCAATCACAATTCCCGTACGCTCGTTAAATGCCTGAGGGGAGAGCACGGCCAAGGGGTGAATATCCTTCATTTCTTTGCCGGCATGTGGACTACAATTAATCCAAATGACATCGCGGCGATCTGGAGCCCATTGTTTATTCCTCATCATTAAAAACCTCTTTGCCAAGCCGGCCCGTGACCATCGCTTCACCGCCGTGTTTGTTTGGATCAAAGTGTGCTAATTTCTGCTTTAAGCTGAGCTTTAATGGGCCGGCGGGTCTGACTGCTACCCCTGAGTTTTCGAGCAAAGTCAACTCCACCGGTTGGCCTACTGCAAAATGTGCTGAACGAGCAATCATGGCGGGTATGCGCACTGCCAGGCTGTTCCCCCAGCGTTGCAAAGTAAGTTGCGCTGCCTTGTTCATTATTTTTCTCCTTTTGTTTATACAAGTATAAACGTTTTGTGGGGGATGTCAAGAAAATGATCTTTACCAATCACTAACACTTAAGGCATCGGGGGCAAGCTCGCTTAATTTATTTTTGAGGTCTTGATGCGCCAGCAGGCCCTTTTTGGCGTCGGGATATTGGATGACCGAGACGCTATTGGCGACGCCAGCGCGGATAGCATACGCAATATCGCCGCTTTGATAGTAAGCCCCCGTAAAGCCTGAGCCAAATGCATCGCCTGCGCCTAGGGTGTTGACGATTTTCACTTTGGGCGCTTTGTGGAAGTAAATTTTGTCTGCTGTGGCAACGTGGACGCCTTCGCCACCGTTGGTCACCACCACTACCTTGGGGCCGAGGCTGAGGATTTTTTTGAAAAATTCTTTCAAATTAAAATAGCCCACTGCAAAACTGCCTTCAGATAAACCTTCATCTTGTAAGAGGGTGATCATAAAGGTCTGCGCTTCTTCTTGATTGAGAATCAAAACATCAATGCCAGAAAGGCTTTCCTGTAGGTCGCTACCCCCTTTTTTGAGCTGACTGACCCCTGGGTTGACTGCGACTTTGACTTGATGTTTTTTCGCTTCAGCAACAATGGCAGGGAGATGGGCAGCTGAGGCTTTGCTCAATGAAGTGATGTAGACCAAATCGGTTTCTTTGATTTGTGCAAGCGGTAAATCATTATCTAAAAGATGGGCATTGGCACCCCGATAGGCAAAAACCGTGCGGTCCCCTTTGAGCGACGGTACCACAAAGGAACTGGCTGTGCCAATCTGATCATCGAAGCGAATCATCGAGGTATCAAGGCCATAGCCCTGTAATTCGCGCAAAACTGCTTCCCCTGCCACGTCTTTACCTAGTTTGCAAAAGAGATCCACATCAAAGCCTTGGCGTTTAAAAGAAACCGCTGTATTCGTTGCTCCGCCGCCACTTTTTATTTGTTGAGCAGAGACTTCGATTTTTTTCCCCTCTTCCAAAAGCAAATAGGATTGAATTTGGTCACGGCGTTGGTGAATGAGCGTTTCCATTTCTTCATACTGGATAATGGTATCCAAAGTGGCGCCGCCGATGACGAGGACTTTATGGGCTTGCATGGGGTCAGGCTCCTTGTTGAGTCAAATGTTTTACGATATGTACCAGATGGGCCACTTTTTCAGGGGCAATGTCTGGGGTAATCCCATGACCGAGATTAAAAATATGCCCAGAGCCCGTGCCGTAATCGGCTAAAATTTTCTTTACTTCTCGCTCGATGGCCGTGTCTGAGGCCCGCAAAATTGCAGGGTCTAAATTGCCTTGTAGTGCATGTGTGGCCCCCAAAACCTTTCGTGCTTGATGAATTGGTGTTTGCCAATCCAAGCCAATCACTTGGGCGGCACTAGTTTGGAGCAAGTCTAGCCAGGGTCCGCTGCCTTTGCTAAACAGAATCACGGGAATAGTGGGGTGATGAGCCCTCAGATTATGGATAATTTCCTGCATGTAAGCAAAAGAAAACTCGCGATAGGCGGATTCTGTCAGTGCGCCACCCCAGGAATCAAAGAGCATGACAGTGTCAACGCCCGCTGCAATTTGAGCTTGCAAATAGAGGGTAATCGCTTGGGACAGCGTGTAAAGCAAGCGATGCAGCAATTCGGGCTGATTATAAAGTAGGGTTTTGCTCTGTTTAAAATCGCCTGGAGAGCCGCCCTCGAGCATGTAAGAGGCGATGGTCCAAGGACTGCCTGCAAAACCAATCAAGGGCACAGTGAGTTCTTTCTTAAGGAGGCGAATGGTGTCAGGGACGTAACGCAGTTCGCGTTCTGGATCAGGAATCGGTAAATTGACAATGTCAGTTGCGCTCGCCAACTTTTTTTGAAAGCGTGGGCCTTCCCCTTCAATAAATTCAAGGCCCAAGCCCATGGCATCGGGGATGGTGAGAATATCAGAAAATAAAATCGCCGCATCAAAGCCAAAGCGCTCGATGGGTTGGAGGGTGACTTCGCAAGCGAGCTCTGGGGTTTTGCAAAGCTTTAAAAAACTGCCTGCCTTTTCACGCGTGGCGCGATATTCGGGCAAATAGCGTCCCGCCTGACGCATCATCCAAATGGGCGTATAGGGAACAGGCTGTTTCTGGATTGCGTTTAAAAAAATATTGTTCATGACCATCTTGCAAGCGTGCTTACCGCGCATTATGCCACAGAAGAAGCCTCTGCAGCAAACGCTTGAATGGCGCTGAGGAAGGCCTCTCCATATTGTTGCAATTTGCGTTGCCCCACCCCATTGATTTTGAGCAGGTCCTCAGCAGTTTTCGGCTGAAAAGCCGCCATTTCAATCAGGCTCACGTCACTGAACACCACAAAACTCGGTACATTTGCCTCCAGGGCCAATTGACGGCGTAATTGGCGTAGGGTTTCAAAGAGCGCAGGCGGATAGTTCAAGCTGCTACCTTTGGCCTTTTTGCTGAGTTTTTTCGGGGCGATGATTTTAGTGCGGGCTTTGGCTAGTGTCAGCGTTTTTTCACCCTTCAACACTGCTCGCGCCGCTGGCGTCAGGCGCAATACCGAATAATGGGCAATATCTTGCTCCAAGTAGCCCAGGTGAATCAATTGCCGAAAAATACTGTACCATTCCTCTTGGGAAGTGTCCTTGCCGACGCCAAAGGTAGAGAGGTGTTGATGCCCCAAACGCTGGATGCGAGCGTCTTCTTTTCCCCTTAAAATATCGACAACATAATTGAGGCCGTAGCCTTGATTGACGCGATAGACACAGGATAAAGCTTTTTGGGCGGCCAGCGTGCCATCAAAGGTTTCAGGTGGGTTCAAGCAGACATCGCAATTGCCGCAATCTTGATTCAGTGTTTCGTTAAAATAGTTCAATAAGACGCGGCGTCTGCAAGTTTGGGCTTCGGCAAAGGCGGTCATGCAATTGAGCTTGTGCTGTTCAATGCGGACTTGAAGTTCGTTTTGATTATTTTGAAGGAGAGACTTAATCAAAGCAATATCACTCAAGCCATATAAAAGCAAAGCTTCAGAAGGAAGCCCATCCCGGCCTGCGCGTCCCGTTTCTTGATAATAACCTTCGATATTTTTAGGCAGATCATAATGCACCACAAAGCGGACATTGGGTTTGTCAATGCCCATGCCAAAGGCAATAGTGGCCACAATGATGGGGACTTGGTCTTGCTGAAAGGCGTGCTGCGTCTCCTGGCGTTTTTTAGAGGGGAGCCCCGCATGATAGGGCAGGCTTTGAAAACCATGTTCATTCAGTTTTTGGGAGACTTCCTCCACATGTTTACGACTTAAACAGTAGACAATCCCTGAATCTCCAGGGTGGGTTTGTAGAAAGCGGATGAGTTGTTGCAGCGGCTTTTGCTTTTCCAAAACACTATAACGAATATTGGGTCGATCAAAGCTGGCAATATGCATGGTGGCGCTCTGGAGGTGGAGGCGCTCAATAATATCCTGACGCGTTTGTTTGTCTGCTGTGGCAGTAAGTGCGATCATCGGCACTTCAGGAAATTGCGTGCGCAGGCGGCCCAGCTCTAAATATTCTGGTCGAAAATCATGCCCCCATTGAGAGACGCAATGGGCCTCATCAACGGCAAACAGGGCGATGTCAACTTCGTCAAAGCGACTTAAAAAATCCTCAGCGAGCAGTCGTTCGGGGGCAATGTAGAGGAGGTCCAATTCGCCCTGATGCAGTTGTGCCAGGACGCGCCGCGCTTCACTGCTCGACAGCGATGAATTGTAAAACTCAGCCCGAACGCCATTGGCTTGTAGGGCTTGGACTTGATCTTGCATCAGAGAAATCAAAGGGGAAATCACCACGCCCACGCCTTTCCGCGCCAAAGCGGGGATTTGATAACACAAGGATTTTCCGCCCCCTGTGGGCATCAAGACAAATTGACTGGTCCCTGCTATTAAGCCTGCGATGATTTTTTCCTGTAAGGGTCGAAATTGCTGATAGCCAAAGGTGTCTTTCAGGATAGATAAGGCAGAAGTTTTCATCAAAAGGGCTGCACTACCGCCAGCAACACGATGGCAATTAATAGTAAGGTGGGAATTTCGTTAAAAATGCGGTAAAAGCGCTCCGAATGGCGATTTTGACCAGCTTGAAATTGGCTCAAGCAATGGCCGCAGTAGAAATGAAAGACCATGAGCAAGACAACCAGGATGATTTTAAGCCATAACCAGAGCAAATGGCTAGGGTTATTGAGGATGTAGCCCAACATCAAACCCATGCCACTCACGAGAGTGACGATCATTGCAGGGGTCATGATCATCCAATAGAGTTTGGATTCCATGATCGCAAATTGCGCTTTGATCGCATCGATATCCGTTGCTGCATGGTATACAAACAGACGCGGCAGATAGAACAGTCCGGCGAACCAAGCGATTACCGCGATCAAATGCAAGGCAATAAAATAGGCCATGTTGGGCTTTTGGTTTAGGTTGTTTTTTGATATGATAGGCCCTTTTGAAGGGCTTATCAAGAGGAGACGGATGGCGCGTTACGCAATTGGAGATGTGCAGGGGTGTTTGCGACAGCTCATAGGTTTGATGGCGAAAATCCAGTTTGATCCGAGCAAAGACGAGTTGTGGTTTGTCGGCGATTTAGTCAATCGGGGGCCGCAATCTCTAGAAACCTTGCGTTTGATCAAAAGCTTGGGCGCGCGAGCTCGGGTGGTGCTAGGCAATCATGATTTACATCTTTTGGCCGTACATTACGGTGTGCGCGAATCATACGCTGATGACACGATTTCTGACATTTTAAACGCGCCCGATCGGGAGGAGCTGATCCACTGGTTGCGGCAACAGCCTTTTATTTACCACGCTGAGCCTTATGTGATGGTGCATGCAGGCTTCTATCCCGGATGGAGTTTGCAAGAGGCTTTGGTCTTAGGGGAGGAGCTATCTCTACAATTGCAAGGGCCAGGGATTATAGATTTTTTAAAAGTGAGTTATGGCAATGAGCCTGATCTCTGGTCACCTGATTTAACTGGCTTTACGCGTTTGAGAGTGATTAAAAATTATTTGACCTGTATGCGGTTTTGTTCAGAAGAAGGGCGGTTGTTGACGGGCAAGGGCTCGCCACTCAATTGTCCGCCAGGGTATTTCCCTTGGTTTAAAGTCCCTCATCGGCAGATTCACAATCCGATTGTTTTTGGACATTGGTCCGCTTTGCAAGGGGAGACGCATACTCCGAAGATCTTTGCCCTGGATACTGGGGTGGTCTGGGGTGGGCCTTTGACCGCTATGAATTTAGACACAGAAGAGCGCTTGCAATTTCAATAAAATTAAATCACACTGGTGAAGAGTACGGTGAATAGGAGCAAACATGCAAGGTAATGAATCCCCTAAAGAATTTCATAATCAAGCATCAAAATTGGGTGACGTTCCAGCTGTTCAGGCTTGCCGTCGTCCCACTGCATCCCGACCCCCGGCCATACTCATAGTTAGTCCTCTTAGCCGTGGGCCATCTGGTAGGCGTGTTACCCCGTCTTCACAGTCACCTGAATCACAAGGTGCCTTTAAAACATTCGCGTCGCATCTAGTGCAGCCACCTGCGCCAGCGCAAGCTGCGCCCAGTGGTGCGCAGCTACAACGGCCTGCCGAGCACAAAGGAACGTCTTCCTGCGCGTGTTGTTGTGCGTGGTTGTTTAGTAGATCAAAGAGAAAAGTGCGTAGCGCAAGCAGTGAGTCGGCTTTAACTCCCTAGTGATTAAACACACCAACCAAGCAACGATCCAGTTTTCGTAAAAACGCAAAAAAAAGTTCGTGGCGATGCCAGCCGTGTTTGCGCACGGCAGGGTGAATCCATAATCCCTGGCTACCGCTGATCATTGCGGCAAGCATCCCAGTGAGCAGGCGATCATCCACCATCAAGACTTCCTCGCTGCGGCAGTGCGCTAATTTGCGGATTTGATTGAGGCCATCGGGATAGGGTTTTTTAGCGACGTGTTTGATGAAAGTGATTTTTGGGAAATGTGCCCTCAAGTAAGCCTCACGTTCATCAAAAGGCTTGTTTGACAAAATAAAAACTTGGCCTGACCAGGTTTGTAGCAATCCATGCAGCCAGATTTCAATTTCAGGTAGTGGAGCCACCTCGCCGTGAGGAGCCAAGACGCCATCAAAATCAAGGGATAAGGCTTTGATACTCATAAAATCAAGCTGATTGGGCGAGAGTTGATTAACGTGCTTTAGTTGATGAGAGGGCTTTAAAAATGCCGTCAATGCACGGCGATGACGCCAGCCTTGTTTCATGGTGTAGTAAAAGCGCATATTCCCAAGTCAGCCAAAATCTCGTATGATCAGTCTAGCATAAACTGAACCCCGTCACTATGGAAGAAAATCGTCGCAATCCCGATGCACTTTTGCTTCTGGCCCAAGCAGAGGAAGAAAAGCACTCCTCTGAGGGTAAGTTAAAGATCTTTTTGGGTGCAGCCCCTGGGGTGGGTAAAACATTTTCGATGCTACAAGAAGCAATGATTAAGAAAAATCAAGGCATCGATGTGGTGGTAGGCTTGGTTGAAACACATGGTCGACAAGAAACAGGCCAGGTTTTAGCGGGTTTGGAAATTCTGCCCAAGCAAAATATTGAGTACAAAGGCCAGACTTTGCAAGAGTTTGATCTGGATGGGGCCATCGAACGTAAGCCGCAATTGATTTTGGTGGATGAAGCCGCCCACACCAACGCGCCAACCTGTCGGCATACCAAGCGTTGGCAGGATATTCAGGAATTGCTGGGTCGAGGCATTGATGTCTATACCACTTTGAATATTCAGCATTTAGAAAGTCTAAACGACGTCGTGCAGCAAATCACGGGCATTCGCGTGCGTGAAACCTTGCCTGATTCCATTTTGGAGCAAGCTGAGATCGAATTGGTGGACTTGCCCCCTGATGATTTGTTGAAGCGCTTGGCTGAGGGCAAGATTTATTTTAAAGAACAAGCTAAATTAGCTATTCAACATTTCTTTAAAAAGAGTAATTTGACCGCCCTGCGTGAACTTGCGCTGCGAACTGTGGCAGAGCAAGTCAATATCGATGTCATGACGGAGCGCAAATTTCAATCCGTTAAAGAAACCTGGCCCACCGCTGAAAAACTGCTGATTTGCGTCGGCCCAGGGGATGGCTCAGCAAAATTGGTGCGTGCAGCCAAACGCCTGGCCAATAACTTGCATGCGGACTGGATGGCGATTTATGTCGATGCGCAAAAATTAGGGATGACGCAAAGGGAACGCGATAGTGTCAGCCAAAATTTGCGCCTCGCTGAACAACTGGGTGCCGAGACTTTGGTGGTTGGCGGGGATGACCTGGTCAAAGAAATTTTGCGCGTGGCCCGTGAACGTAATGTCACCAAAATTATTATCAGTAAGCAAACCAAATCCAGCTGGAAGTCCCGTTTGAAAGGCAGTTTGGTGGATCAATTGGTGCGCGATAGTGATGAGATCGATATTTATGTGATTCGCGCTGGGGAGGAGGGCGCGAAGGGGGTTCGTGAGGAGGCCCCATCCCCCAAAATGCGTTCCAACTGGTCGGTGTATGGGGTCGCGCTTTTTGTAATTGCCGCGTGTACGGCGATTGATTTTCTCATACACCCTTATTTTGCGGTTTCCAATGTCATTATGGTCTATTTGCTTGGACTTGTGATTGTAGCAGGGTTTGGGCGCTATGGACCGTCTTTGTTTGCCTCAGTGCTCAGCGTGCTCAGTTTGTCGTTCTTTTTTGTGCCCACCTCAATTTTTGATTTTTCCTCCAGTGATACGCAGTATTTGTTTACCTTTTTTGTGATGTTGATTGTGGGCGGAGTGATTAGTTATCTCACCATTAAAGTGCGGCAACAGGCTGAGCGAGCGCGGCTACGAGAAAAACGCACCTATGCCATTTTGGCCCTGACCAAGCAATTGGCCAGTCATCGTGGCTTGGCTGAATTGTTGGACATTGCTACCCGGCAAATTGCGGAGGTTTTTGATAGCGAAGTCTTGGCGATTTTGCCCAAAGAGGGCGTGTTGTCGATTGAGGCGGGGTTTCCGCAGAAAACGCCTTTGGAAGAAAAGGACCTGTCAGTGGCGCGTTGGGCCTTTGATATGGGGCAAACGGCGGGCAAGGGGACCAATACTCTACCGCATTCTGATGCGATTTATTTTCCTTTGCTTGGGGTGAAGGGAACAGTGGGTGTATTGCGAATTAAGCCTTTAGAAAACTCGCGTTTGTTTGACCCCGATCAGATGGAAACGTTGAAGGCCTTTGTCAATCAAACCGCTTTGACCGTCGAAGTGGATCATTTACAAAAAGTATGAGGAATCACGATGAATCATGACACTATGTCAGCATTGCAAGCAGCGACAAACCAAGTGCAAAAATTAAATCCTGAATCAAACATTCCGCCGCTGGTTGCACGATATTTAAGGATATGTCTGAGCTCAGTTGCTGATCTTGATCAATATTATACACTTCAGGCAGATTTAGTTAATCATGTTGCAACGGAGCTGAAAGCAGCTCCTGCTTCGGTGGTTTTCTGTGGATGTTGTACAAAAACTTCGCCACTCTTTTTGAATCTTGAAGCCATTGGGGAGATCTTCTTGGCGGAATATAAGGAGGTTGATGATATTACGAGAGGTGATGTGTTAACACGGCAGAACATAAGGGGCTTCCATGATGCCGTTCTTGGCTTAAGAGCAGCTTTGGGCATCGAAGAGAAACCATTAGATTTAGGTACTTCGCTATTGCAGCCTGGCGGCCCGTCTGCATACCATTAATACTTATTTTGACTTGCGGCCTGCCTTTGCTTAGACTACTGAAGGAAAGTCCTGGTGGCACAGCTGGATAGCGCAGCCCCCTCCTAAGGGGCAGGTCGGCGGTTCAAATCCGCCCCAGGACGCCAGTTTTAGATCATTCTGGCAGGAAGATTAATGCAAAAATCAAGAACTAATAAGAAAATTAGCCTGTTTTTTCACAAAAACCCTGGACATGTTTTGAAATGTGTGTTTTTATATAGTAACACAATAAGAAAAAAACAGAGTCAAACAATAATAAGAAAAACCAGAAGTAAAGGAGTAGCATCATGAACATCTTAATGAGCAAATACAAAGAAGCTTATCAACAAGCTCCCGGTAATGAGCTGGATAAAGTCAAACAAGTGGTGCGCAATTATGCCCACGAGTGGAATTTGCACGAAGACATGATGCTCATCGACTTGCTTGATGATCCCAATATCACCGCGGGAGATATCACTGATTTCCTGTCAGTCGTCAGTGAAAACGAAGAAGGCAATGAGGAGCTTTGCTATGCGGTGAAAGCCTTGCAAGTTTGTCTGCGCAAAGCCCATATCGAAGCGATCAAAAATAGTCAACCTGAAATCGATGAGAGTGATTTGCATGTTGAGGATGACCCCTTTGACCTCGAGGCTGCCCCTGTGCATAAAATACAGCACGGACATCATTACTTTTAAGGTGAAGCTTTGTTAGCTGAGTTTTTTCAAGCCCTACAACGGGATATTTATACGGCCTTTGGTGCGGAAGAGCCAAAGGCCTGTTTTTTGCCTGATTCTTGGCAGCGAGAAGGTCTGGGTCAAGGTGTTTCCATGGTCCTGGAGGGTGGGGCGGTCTTGGAAAAAGCAGGTGTGAATTATTCTGAAGTGAAAGGCGCATCCCTTCCCAGTAGTGCCACCACAAAGCGGCCAGAATTGGCAGCGACGCCTTTTGCTGCAACTGGCGTTTCTGTCGTCATTCATCCGCAAAACCCTTACGTGCCTACATCACATTTTAATGTACGCTTGATTGAGGTGGGGCCAGTATGGTGGGTGGGCGGCGGTTTTGACCTGACGCCTTATTATGCTTTTGAAGAAGACTGCCAACTTTGGCATCAATTGGCTAAAGCGGCGTGCGATCCTTTTGATCCGCAATTTTATGCACGATTTAAAAAAGACTGCGATGCGTATTTTTATTTAAAGCACCGCAAGGAAGCGCGCGGCATTGGTGGAATCTTTTTTGATGACTTAACGGAGCTGCCCCGTGAAAAAGCCTTGCAGTTCCTCCGCAGTGTCACAGATGCGTATATTCAAGCCTATACTAGGATTATCGCGCGGCGGAAAAATATAGCCTATGGTGAGAGGGAGCGGCATTTTCAGGCTTTTCGGCGTGGCCGTTATGTTGAATTTAATTTGATTTATGATCGGGGAACTTTGTTTGGCCTACAGTCAGGTGGGCGAGCAGAATCCATTTTGATGTCACTGCCACCTCTGGTAGAATGGCACTATCAAGACCCTGTGGTTTCAGGTTCGCCAGAGGCAGAATTGGCGGAGCGCTTTTTAGTGCCACGGGATTGGGTTTGAGTTTAAAACAGGATGGAGAATGCTTGCGACGGTTTGGGTTAAGATTATGGTTCTAGGTTCCCCTCGGATGATTGAATTTCAGCCCGAAAAGACGATTGGAGCGTTGCGGGCGTATCTTCGGCTTCATGAAAAAGATCAGGTCAAATTGGGAGATCGTGTTTTATCCAATGATGAAACCATCGAAGCCTGTGGAGTGGGTCAAAAACCAACAGTAGGGGCAGAGATGACCGCAGGGGGAGGCAGAGAAGTCCCATTTCTCAGAGTGATTCACTTTGTTGATGCGCGTTTACAGGGAGAAACAACTTGGACGTTAGTAGATGGGCCAAAGATTTAATTGACATCGCGTATAGCAGGCCGGCGATTGACGATAGGCCTTACAATATAGGTTTGCGTACCCCGCTTTTCAAATACCTCCCCTCCCAAAGCCCAAATCCAGGCGAGTGTGCAGAGAATGGGGTTGGTATGCCAGTACACACTGGTCGCAAGAATGGCTACAGTCAAGCGGGGGGCAAAAACCCAGCCTAGCCAAAAAAGGATGCTGCTCCAGGCGAAGGCAATGCCTGTGAAGAGCATGGTCAGCCTGGGGAAGAAAAATAAAAACAAAATAAAGAAAACGCCATGGACTGCCCAAAAACTCATGCGGACTTCCTCTAAAGTAAGCTCATCCCCTATCATAGTGTAAATGCCCAATTTGTCAAGCGATATCAAAGTTTTCTCAATAATAATGAGGGTAAAAAATCTTGACAAAAGAGGGGGCTTACTCCAAAATACGCGCGACTAAAAATAATAAAAGGTATTGGCATATGGCTTCAGGTTGGTTTCTTAAACACGCACCCCAAGATCGTAAAGAAGGGGAAGCGGTTCCCGAAAAACAAGCATTGATGTTAGTGCGGGAGCTGATTGCCTCCCAATTTTATCAGTATTTATTAGGTGCAGATGGGGCGCCAGCTTATCGTTTTGTTGCAGGCAGCAAATTTGCAGAGCATACACTGGAAAGTGAGCTTGTTATGGATGCCACGGATGTGGAAGCGGCTATGGAAGATGATGATGCAAAAGTCTCCAGAGCGGCAATGGCTTTGAAAAAAACAACAATTGCAACCCATTTGGGACTTTTAGCAGAAATTGCTGCGGCCAGTTATTTGCTGGCTGAGACAGATTTTAATTTAGGAAGTCTGTTGTTTATTCATGATGGGGTGGTTAGCTCGCGTTGGAAAAAAATGGTTAAAATTGACCATGATCACTCTCTCCATGAGTGGCGATATTTTCCACTGGATCTTGCCATGGAGCAAGAGAATTTGGCTGTTTATTTGTTTCAGCTGATGCCCCCAGATGAGGAGGGCTGTGCTTTTTTGAATTGGGCCCCTTCTTCGGATTTTCAACTGGATATGCGGCCGATTTTGAAAGACCCTGCCCAGGTAGCTGCAGCAAACGCCCAAGCCTTGGAAGTATTTTCAAAATTTGGCTGCTTAAATAGAGAAACTATTCAGAGCATGGTTGACTCAGCTGGCCTTCCTGGTGATGTTGTAGCGAGCTTGCCATCGGGGGCGCTAACAGAAATCATCGAAACACTGGCAAAGCGGGCAGAGCAGGCACAAGAGTTTTCGCGCCCTGCTATGCCTGCCCCCTCCCCTGAAACGGTCGCATTTTCAACAGGCTTATGCTTTGCATGCAGAGATTCGAGCACTCCTTCTGTCGCATCTACAAGGCTTAGTAGCGAAACCTCGCCGTTGACAACCCATGAGACTGCTCCGCTCGGGCCTGCTTATTGACAAGCTTCGCAATCCGGATCTGCAATGGAGCAGGCCTTAGGTGCGGCACTTTGAGGCGTCTCAATTTTGACGGCGTTGAGTTCCCCCGTGCGGTCGGCAATTGTAGATTTTTCAGTGCTAGTAGCCCCAAGCGTACGCAGATAGTAAGTGGTTTTTAAGCCGCGTTTCCAAGCCAATTTGTAAAGATTATCCAAAACTTTTCCAGAGGGCTCAGCTACATACAGGTTGAGGGATTGTGCCTGATCAATCCATTTTTGCCGACGCGAGCCTGCTTCAACTAACCAGCGCGGGTCAATTTCGAAAGCAGTGGCGTACAAGCGTTTCAAATCCGCGGGAATACGTGCAATCGATTGGACACTACCGTTGTAGTATTTAAGGTCGTTGACCATGACCTCGTCCCAAAGGCCTAATTTTTTGAGGTCATGGACAAGGTAATCATTCAAAACCGTAAACTCCCCAGAAAGATTAGATTTGACATAGAGATTTTGATAAACCGGCTCAATCGATTGGGAAATGCCCGTAATATTCGCGATTGTTGCGGTGGGGGCAATGGCCATAGTGTTGGAATTACGCATACCTTGGGTGCGAACTTTCGCTCGTAAAGCGGCCCAATCTAGACGTTGCTGGGTATCTTGTTGCAAATAATCGCCCCGCGTTTTTTTCAACAGGCCGATGGAGTCAATAGGGAGAATGCCTTGGCTCCATAATGAGCCTTCGAAGGTCTCATAGCTACCCCGTTCTACAGCCAAATCACTGGAAGCTTCGATAGCATGAAAGCTCACTATTTCCATCATTTCATCAGCGAAATCAACAGCAGCTTCAGTATCGTAAGGCAGCCGTTTCAAATAAAGCGCGTCTTGAAAGCCCATAATGCCTAATCCAATCGGACGATGACGTAAGTTAGATTTACGAGCTTGGGGGACAGAGTAGTAATTAATATCAATGACGTTATCAAGCATGCGAATAGCAGTGCGGATGGTTTTTTTCAATTTATCAGCTAGAATTTCGCCTTTTTCGTTGAGATGCGCAACGAGGTTAATGGAGCCCAAATTACATACCGCAATTTCCTCTGCAGAAGTATTGAGAGTGATTTCCGTACAGAGGTTGGAGCTATGCACAACACCTACATGGCCCTGGGGTGAACGAATATTACAAGGGTCTTTAAAAGTGATCCAGGGGTGACCTGTTTCAAACAGCATCGAGAGCATTTTTCGCCAGAGTTGGGTTGCAGGAATGGTTTTATGGGGAATTTTTCCTGCAGCGGCCTTTTTTTCATAGGCAATATATGCTTTTTCAAAGGCCTCACCGTAGAGGTCGTGGAGGTCGGGCACTTCATTGGGCGAAAAAAGCGTCCAAGGCCCATCTTCACACACGCGTTTCATGAAAAGATCAGGAATCCAATTGGCGGTGTTCATATCGTGGGTGCGGCGACGATCATCACCACTGTTTTTGCGCAGTTCCACAAAATCTTCGATATCCATATGCCAGGTTTCAAGATAGGCACAGACGGCCCCCTTGCGCTTACCACCTTGATTGACGGCGACAGCGGTATCATTAGCAACCTTGAGGAAGGGAATCACACCTTGCGAGCGACCATTGGTGCCTTTGATGTGGGCATTCATGGCGCGGACAGGCGTCCAATCATTGCCTAAGCCGCCTGCAAATTTAGAGAGCATGGCATTGTCGCGAATGGCCCCATAAATACCATATAAATCATCCGGGACGGTGGTGAGATAGCAGCTCGATAATTGCGAGCGCAGTGTCCCTGCGTTAAAGAGAGTGGGGGTGGAGCTCATATAATCAAAACTGGCCAGTAGGTGATAGAACTCAATAGCACGTTCATTTTTATCTTTTTCTTCTAAGGCCAGGCCCATTGCCACACGCATAAAAAAGACTTGAGGGAGTTCGAAGCGCGTGCCTTGGTAATGAATAAAATAACGGTCATAAAGGGTCTGGATGCCTAAATAATTAAAAAGATGGTCATAGCGATGGTCCAGGGCCTTGCCTAAGCGTTCGAGGTCAAAGTCTTGCAATTTAGGATCGAGTAATTCTAATTCGATGCCTTTGTGGATATAAGCTTTGAGGGCTTTGGGGTAAAAATTTTGCATTTCTTGATGAGTGGCGGCAGGGGCCAATCCCAAAAAACTCAAAGCTTCAGCGCGTAGATCATCCAAAACCAGGCGCGCGGCAACCAGTGCGTGATTGGGTTCAGTTTCCACCAGCGCACGGGCTGATAAAACTAGCGCTTTGGCGACTTCAGTTTGAGGAATGCCATCAAAAAGATTGCGCTTGGTGTCATTGAAAATAAAATCTGCATCGGTGTTGACAAGGCCTTCACAAGCTTCTTGGATCACCACTTTGAGGCGGGCTTCGTCCAGAGCCTTTAGGCTGCCATCGTTGAGTTTAACGCGAATTTGGCCAACCTGCAGCGAAGTCGTTTCGTTTTGCTCTCTTTCCTTGCGGCGCTCTTCGCGATAGAGAACGTATGCCCGTGCGACTTTTTGTTCGCCGCTGCGCATAAGACACAGCTCAACTTGATCTTGAATGTCTTCAATATGGATGTGGCCGCCGCCAGGCATTCTGCGGACAAAAGCTTCCATGATCTGTTTAGAGGCTTGATCAATCAAGTCGCGCACACGATTGGAATTAGCAGCATCGGGGCCTTCTGCGGCAATAAACGCCTTCTGCATCGCCACAACGATTTTGCTTAAGTCAAAATCAACGATGCCCTTCTGGCTGCCGGCTCTTTTAATGACTTTAAACCCCGAAAATTCCATGCTTTTCTCCTATTTCTGGATGTTAATAATACTATATATTGTGTTTCATATTCATGATAACAACAAGATGATGTGGTTTGCAAGGGGGGTGATGCGTTGGAAAATTTTTAGTAAAAAAAACCTGTGCTCCTCTTGTCAGGGCAGGGTGGCGTGGGTATACTTGCTCCAAAATATTTTTTACTAAATAAGGAGCCTTTAGAATGAGCAGTATTGATGAACGAGTGAAAACCATCGTTGTAGAGCAGCTGGGAGTTAAGCCCGAACAGGTCGTTCCCGAAGCCTCTTTGATTGATGATTTGGGCGCAGATTCTTTAGATACCGTTGAGTTGGTCATGGCTTTGGAGGAAGAATTTGAAACTGAAATTCCTGATGAAGAAGCGGAAAAAATCCGGACTGTTGGTCAAATCATCGAATATATCAAAGCACGTTCCAAATAATCTTGCTTGAATTGAGATGAAAATAAGAAAGGCTAGCTGAGGCTGGCCTTTTTTTATGGTGAAAAAGGGAGAAGCTCCAATGACAAAACGTCGTGTCGTGGTAACGGGTCTGGGGATGGTCTGTCCTGTGGGCCTCAATGTGGAAGAAAGCTGGAAAAATATTGTTGCAGGACAAAGCGGGATTGCGACGATTCCGGAATATTCTCCCGAGGACTACCCAGTAACTTTTGCAGGGCGCGTCAAAAATTTTGATGCAACGCTTTACATGCCGATCAAAGATGTCAAAAAAATGGATGTCTGTATTCAATATGGATTTGCAGCAGGAGTTCAAGCGGTTGAAGACTCAGGTCTGGTTGTCACTGAAGAAAATGCTGATCGCATCGGGATTGCCATTGGGTCGGGGATTGGCGGACTGACTGCAATCGAAGATACGATGGAAACTTTATTAACAGAAGGGCCGCGCCGTGTTTCACCGTTTTTTATCCCTTCGGCCTTGGCGAATATGGCCGCCGGAAATTTGGCGATCAAATATGGTATGCGCGGGCCGAATATTGCCATTGTGACCGCCTGCACAACCGGGACGCATAATATTGGCGCAGCGATGCGGATGATTCAATATGGGGACGCGGATGTGATGCTAGCTGGTGGGGCTGAAAAGGCGAGTTGTCGTTTAGGTATGGCTGGCTTTGCCGCAGCTCGCGCGCTGTCACGACGGAATGATGACCCTACTAAAGCAAGTCGTCCTTGGGATAAAAACCGGGATGGCTTTGTTCTGGGGGATGGTGCGGGCGTGATTGTTTTGGAAGAATATGAGCATGCTGTGAAGCGTGGCGCCAAGATTTACGCTGAAATCATTGGCTTTGGCATGTCAGCAGATGCCTATCATATGACGATGCCTAACGGGACTGGCGCCTTCCATGCCATGGAAAATGCGGTGAAAGATGCTAAAATCAAAGTGGCTGAAATTGATTATATCAATGCGCATGGTACGTCCACTCCTGCAGGAGATGGAGTGGAATCTCAAGCGGTTGAGCGTCTGCTGGGTGCGGAGACAGCCTGTTCCATGAGTTCAACCAAATCTATGATTGGCCATCTATTGGGTGCCGCAGGTGCAGTGGAAGCCATTTTTTCGATCTTGGCGATTCGGGACCAAATTGCGCCACCGACGATTAATTTGGATGAGCCTGATGAAGGTTGTAATTTAGACTATGTGCCTCATGTGGCTAAAAAGCGGCCGATTCATGTCGCGCTTTCCAATTCTTTTGGGTTTGGGGGCACTAATGGTTCGATTATCTTTAGGAAAATGTAAAGGGATGAGTGCATGAGGGGTCTCAATCATTTCATAGAGCGCAAAGCAGATTATCTGAAAGCCGTCGTGAGTTTGGAGCAAGCCTGCTTGCAAAAAGAAAGCTCTTTTCTCCGGCAGCATGTCAAAGCGAAAGGATTGGCCTTAGTTTTGGCATTGGCTCGAGAAGCAGCAGCATGGTCCTAAATAAACCTGATGGCATTTCTGACGAAATTAGTCAGAGCTTGAGGCAGGTTTTTTACAGAAGGCAGGAAAAATGAGTGGAAAATTCATCACCTTGGAAGGCGGAGAAGCCTCAGGTAAATCAACCAATCTCAAGTTTATCGCGGCCTGGTTACAAGCGCGCAATATTCCTTATGTGCTCACGCATGAGCCGGGTGGTACGCCCTTTGCGGAATCGATTCGGCAATTATTACTGCAAAAGCAAGAGGAAAGAGTTTCTGCCGATACCGAGCTGTTGCTGATGTTTGCCTCGCGGGCCCAGCATTTGGCGCAAGTGATTTTGCCTGCCTTGTCTGCTGGGAAATGGGTGATTTGTTCGCGTTTTACGGATTCTACTTATGCGTATCAAGGCGGTGGGAGAGGTCTCTCCATGGCCAAAATTGCCGCTTTAGAACAACTTGTTCAAGGGGATCTACAGCCTGATTTAACAATCCTCTTGGATGTGCCTGTGGCCATTGCACAACAACGGGCGCAGCAACGGGGGGAGCTGGATCGGATTGAAAAAGAAAACCTGGCGTTTTTTGAAAGAGTGCGTCAAGTTTATTTGGATCGAGCCCAGGCGTTTCCAAAGCGGTTTAGAGTGCTTGATACCCAAACTTTTGATCAGCTTCACGCGCAATTAGAGACGCTACTGCACGCGCTCAGGGGGTAAATGAACCCTGCCACGGCTTCTCGACATGTTCTTCTCGAAAATCCGGCTGCTGGCTGTTTGAGGAAGCGCTGCCGAGCAGCTTTTTCCGTGCCCTGCCAATTTAAGTTGGTCTTGCTGTATCTTCTGTTGATTCAATCTGGCCAGTTCGTTTTTCTGGGCTTCGATAAAGAGCTGCAGCTTTTGTTCTCGAGTCATTCTGCCTGTCACTTTTTTGACTTCAGCGGCAAGTGTAACAGGGTCTGTGCGTTTTTCTTTCAGCCTTGCTTCGGTGGTTTTGAGTGCCACAACATGCACTTCTTGCAGTACTTCTTGCAGTACTTCTTTTGATAATGTGTTCAACACTTGGATGGTTTCAAGAACAGCTGAAGGGGCCGCTGGCACGGTAGTGCAAGCCGTTGGTGCAGCAACAGAAGGCCCAAGTAAGCTTGTTTGGGCTTGTTTTGTTGCGAGGCTATCCACCATATGCTGATATAGCTCTTCTGAAGAGGCTGCCGATGCAGGGGCTGTCGTACCCAGTTCCCGTGCCATGTCGGCTCTGACTTCGTCCACAGCATGCGCCCAACAAGCGTAGCCATTGCCTGACTGCTTGCCTGTAGCAAGATGTCGATCTAAGGCAACATCGCTTTGACCAGCAAAATGTACTTTCAATTGGCGGGTTCTTAATGCCTCTGTCCCTCGTAGGGAATCAGTGATCTCAATTTTTGCAAGTTTGGAGCCGTTAAATTCACAGCGGGCCTTGGCCCAGTGATTTCCATCTACTCGAAGAGGTGCCAAAACGATGGTGCGTGTGCCAGGCTGTAAATTCAATCTGCCTTGCCCGGGTCCAAGTTGCTCTTCAACAGTCTTGACGGTTTGGTGTAGGGTTTGCCCGCGATGACCTAAAGTGCAAGGAGGTACTACATAAACAGATGAGCGCGGAGTCGATCCAATTTTGTCAGAGGAAATCATAACATCTGCGAGTTCTGCGCTGATATCATCTTCTGTGCCCCAGATTGGGCGATCTCTCAAAGTTAGCCTACCCTCTGGTCGGCAAAGGGTTTCCAGGATGCCTGGGAGTGTTCCTTCTGCTGTAGCAGTTGCAGAAGTGCCTTGAGCCTCACGCATCAGGATATCGACTGCGGCACCTGTTTCTTCTTCCAGTTTTGGGTTGGCGTGTAAGGACACATCCTGCAGGCAGGATACTAAAATGCCTTGTGCTATCTCGTCTGCAACAGGGACCACTGCTTGTCTTCTAAAATGTGCTCCAATATAGCTTCTTTGCAGGGTGCGTGTTCCCATATTTGCAGGGGGTTCGCTTGAGAAACAAGTGGCTAAAAATTGGTCCCACTCCGCAATGCGCTTCTCATTTAATGCTGCTTGCACTGTATCAAAGGCTGCATTATAATTGCCAGGGTTTGATGCAAGGGCACTCAAAAAGACTTGCACCGTGGTTGAGTCTTCCTGAACGGGGGGCGTTTCTAGCCTACTCATGAGGGCAGATTGTGCCAGCGCCATCGCGTCTTCTGCGAGGCGACCCTGGAGCGCAGTCATCCACGCTGTAATTCTGGCAGCGTTTTGTTGCTGTTGAGCAGAGGTTAGCATGATTTCAATAACTTCCTTTATTTTTATACATTGTACCACGATTATTAATCGAAATCAATAATTATTTGTATCGTATTGATTTTCCTCAGTGGGTGTGAGAAAATCTTCCTACTTTAAGCATGAGATATTTTGATGAGATTAAAACGGCTGCGTTTGATCTTGGCGGGGTTAATAGTGAGTTCGCCCCTATTTGCTTTTGCGCATCAAAATGGTGCTTATGTGGGGTTGAATGGAGGGTGGACTGCACCTGATGAAAGCCCTGCTCCTGCCAATTATTCGGTTGGCACGCCCAATTTGACTTATGGCGGAACTGTGGGTTACCAGTTAGGCTTGGGGCAAAAATTAGCGACCGGGGTGGAAGCCAATTACACGCAGTTTGGTCAAAGTAGTTATGGTGGAAATGCCTCGACAGGCAATGCGTCCGGGCGTTTTGAGAATTCAGCTGTGCAAATTTTGCTAACTGGTACTTATTTAATGGACAATGGCTTCAATACTTTCTTAAAAGTGGGTGCTGCTCATGAGCAAACAGGTTTTGATTTGGCCAATAATACAACTGGTGTAGCCGGATGGATCCCTGCTGTAGCAGCAGGCTTAGGTTATGAGTTGATCAAAAATGTCAATTTGTATGCGCAATATGAGCGGACTTTTGGGGATGATTGGGAAAGCGCTAACACAGGTACCAACGAGACCCCTAGCAATCCAGTGTCTTTGAATGTGTTGACTATGGGTGTGAACTATACTTTGCCGATGTAGGTTAATGGTGAAGTAGTGTAATGATAATATTGAGTAAAATCATTAAAACGCTGCTCATGAAAAGGCGCTTCAGCCAGTTGATGTCTGTTTTAACTAAATCTAGTTCTGCCTTTGAAGCTAGTGTTGCAGTGGCTGCGGCCAAGTCTGCTTTTAACTCCGGTCTGAGAGCTGTTAGATCTGTTTTTGAGGCTAGCTCTGCTTTAGCTGCTGCTAGATCTGCTTTTGAGGCCAACTCTGATTTAGCTGCTGCGAGATCTGCTTTTGAGGCCAGCTCTGCTTTAGCTGCTTCTAGATCTGCTTTTGAGGCCAACTCTGATTTAGCTGCTGCGAGATCTGCTTTTGAGGCCAGCTCTGCTTTAGCTGCTTCTAGATCTGCTTTTGAGGCCAGCTCTGCTTTAGCTGCTTCTAGATCTGCTTTTGAGGCCAGCTCTGATTTAATTGCCTCT
>JAJZUD010000026.1 GCA_021848625.1 Pseudomonadota bacterium | reverse complement strand
CGAGCATGGCTGCCAGAAAATGCCTCACTTATAGTGAGATGCTTTTGAAGGATCTTTCGATCTGATGGTCAACTTATAGTTGAAACCTTTTAAATTAAAACCCCTTTCCTAAACGGTCTGCCACGCGATTAAAGGTCAAAATGGCTTTTATACGAGACTCTTAAAACGAGTTTCTGGATTTAATTCCGTCATCAATCGTACGAAGTGAATTGTACACCCAGCAAACAGCAAATGCAAGAACTTTTTTAAACAGGATTTTTATTATACTAATAATTCAATATCTAAACGCGTTCTGAAAAGAGAGTATACAAAAAGTGTTTTATTTAACCAAACACCCATTACACCCGATAAAATCCAGGCATATCCCCATTTAAAAAACTCGGATTTGCATGCAAAGCATCTGCAATGCCTGCAAATCCTCGATTCTGAATCCTCCTTCGCCTGCAGAGCAGGCTCAATTTTTGAATTTGAAAAAAGCCAAACAACAGGCTTTTGACCCTTTTTTAGAAACGTTGGAAGAACAACGTCACTGCAGCAGCCCTGCAGTGACGTTGTTCTAAAAAAAGCAAAATTAAAGCTAGATATTTTCAAGAGCGCTGTGTTTTTTAGAGCATTTTTGTGGCAAAAGCTATTCTTGAACTAGGCGTTGAAGCGCAATGCTCTTCTTTCAGCCAAGCAAAATAGGCTTTGGCTCGAACCTTTGCTGGCTGCGCCTCAATACCTTTTACAGCCAATTGCTTTAATAATGCACTATTGAACCACTTAAACAAACTTAAAAATCGCAGGTCTTCTGCTAAGTCAGGCTCACAAGTCCGGTATTCTTCTAGTTTTGTATAAAAAGGGATTCCCATTACTTTTGGTGGAACATCAAATAAAGTCAATTTCGCTGAGGACACATACCCCACCCATTCTTCTAACAGCTCTTCCATCGCAGCTTCAAAAAACCCCAATTGATCCATGACATAACGGGGTGCGCCATGCTTTATCCAGAGACGGTATTCACTTGGCGTATTAAAAAACATATCTTTGCACGCTGTCTGACTTAGCTGCAGTGCTTCCAACATCTGAGCAAAAGAACGCTGGGCTGTGAGCCGCTTCCAGTATTTGAAGGCCTGCTGATCTTTCCAATTATCAGCCAGCTGCAACCTCTCCCATTCTGGCTCTGTCAGCGTCCGCGTATTAATGATCACAAAATCCTGTGCGCCTGCCCGTAGAATTTCATTTAATGCCTCTCTATTTTGGCATATTTTTTGGCAAGCTTCGCTCCAGATCTCCATATCGGATTCATCCTCTGGATCATCAAGCTCTTCCTCTACCCTGGCATAAAATGCATCGCTCAACCATTTCTCTAGGAGTCCACCCAGCTCCTTAAGACGCTGTAAGCGATGCCATTGTTGTACACCGTTCAGCGGGGTTATGGAGACAAATATTTCATTATAACTTTCTTTAAATGCGGCAAGGTTCATATTTGCCCTCCATCTATTTTAATCGAAGCCTAACATAGTCTGATTCGCTGAACAAACCCATCAGACAATTGGCAATTTTATTGATCAGTGGGATAATGGCGAAAAATAATTGGATATTAATGATGACCCAAGATTCCACTTTAAATTCTTTCCAGGCATTGGCCGCACTCAAAAAATCTTTTGAGTCCAAAAAGCATACACCTGAAAAACCAAAAAGCCGTTTCAAACAGATTAATGGAATTATTGCACAATTGGAAAAACATTATCCTCAAGTTTTTAACTCTGAAAATCCCCTACCACTGGCAATAGGCATCCAAAAGCAAATTCGCAGTGCCCATCCTGAGTTTTCATCTGCACTTCTTAGTGCAAGCCTATTTATATGGACAGGACGCGCTCCTTATTTACAAGCCGTGATTGCAAGCAAAAAACGCTCTAATCTTGATGGCACTCTTGCTGCCGCCATCACCAAAGCTGAAAAAGAATACAGCAAAGGTAGATTACCTGCATAATCCGATCGGACTAGCACCAGAGCTCTACTGCATTTAATCTGGCGACTGGAGTCCCGGAGAATTGGTGCCATATCCCAATAAATCAACTGTCCCTTGTACATCTGGCTGGCCTGGATTGCAATTTTGTGCGGTAACGAATATCGAAGATAACGGCGTTATAGAATTGTAAGTCTGAAAATCTTGTATTTGCCAAGTCATATTTGAAAGATTCGGTTCATAGCCCTTACTATTATCCAGCTCTATCACACCGATATTATAGGGTTTAGCAATGCCTCCCGTAAGAGTGACTTTAGCACACTGATTTTTTGAAAAATCAGCGTTTGTTTCTCTGATCACAAGAGTATTGGGAACAAAACCCCTAGCTGACGGACAAGAATTAGCCGATATGTGCACTTCCTGAGGTGTAGTATTTGCCGTATTGAAGGGAACTGACAATAAAACTGATAGTGCGCAAGACAGCATAAGATTTTCTTTGCTCAATTTAAAAATGGCATTTTAACACCTTAAGCCAGACAAGGTACACAGCGTCAATTCAGCATTCCCCCTGGTTTTACAAGTATAGCATTTGTCGCTCTGGTTCAAGGGTGAAATGCACTCCTTCCTGCGTCATCCGCCCTTGATCCAGAGCTTGCACAAATGCAACTTCGTTTTTTCTTTTTTTGTCCAGGGGGAATGATTTTTTTTAAACTACAAAAGGAGAAGGCCATGTTCAACCCAGATTTTTACCCTACACCAGAAGCACTTGCTCACCGTATGTTTGATAAAGTGGATTTTTCAACCGTTAAAAAAATTCTTGAACCTAGCGCAGGAAAAGGCGATTTAATCAAGGCCTTGGAAACTCACTACTATACAAGCGAATTTTCAAGCACTAGGGGCAAATTCAAAACCTGGGATAAAAGCTTTGAAATAGATGCAATTGAAATTGAACAGGATTTGCAAGCAGTTTTAAACAGCATGGATCAGGTTTCAGTGATCGATAGCGATTTTTTAAGCTATGCGGGCGGCACACATTATGACTTGGTCATCGCAAACTTTCCTTTTTCTGATGGAGACAAACACTTACACAAAGCAATTGATCTCCTTTTTTGCGGTCAAATCGTTTGCCTACTGAACGCAGAAACTCTCAAAAACCCTTGCACCAAAAGCCGTCAGGATTTAGTAGCAAAATTGCAAAAGCTTGGTGCAGAAATTGAATTCATTGAAGACGCTTTTGCCTCTGCTGAACGAAAAACCAAAGTTGAGGTTGCCTTAATTTACATCAATATAAAGCGCAGCGTTGAAATCGATGTTTTTGGCGAAATGAAAGATGAAACCGCACAACAGCTTGAACTGGGTCAGGAAGAATACGAGATCAGCAATAGAGAAACTTATCCTGAACTTGTTGCAAAATTTAATCAAACTTGTGAGCAAGTGAACACTCAGCTGATTAGCTTTTACAAGCATTATAAAAACGTCTCAGAATATCTTGATCTGCAAATAAAAGGTGAAAAAGATGATAGGAACGAACACACTCTCACTGATTTGATGCGCAAAAAATATAATCAGTTCCTTAAAAAAATCAAACAGGAATATTGGGAAAAAGTGACTGAGTTGCCAGAGGTTAGAAAATACCTGACTTCCACCGAAGTTGAGAAACTAGCTGCAAATACCGCCATGTTTCACTGCAAAGAGTTTACGGTCTCAAATATCCAGCAATTTATTCTCAACCTTGTTAAGACATACCCTGAACACATTAATCAAGCCATTCTTGATCTGTTTGAAATGATGACCCGCCATGCATTAAAAGATCAAAGTTGGCATTATGAAGAGTACAAAAAAAGCATCCATTATTTTAACGCCTGGAAGACCAACAGCGGCTACAAGATTAACAAAAAGGTCATTATGCCTTTTTATCAAGATTATTACGGCCAAAAGTGGTGCCGAATCGGTTATAGCCAAGCAAAAATGCTGCGTGATATTGAAACTGTCATGCGCTACTTTAAGCCTTCCAGCTTTAACAATCCTATCGACAAAGCATGCGAAGAGGCTCTTAAAAACGATCAAAATAGGAAAATCGAAACAGACTACTTTTTCATTTCGATATTTAAAAAGGGCACCCTACACCTTGAATTTAAAGATGATGACTTGCTCAGAAGATTTAATATTGAGGCTTGCAAGATGAAAAACTTCATTCCTAAAGAATATTCGGACAAAGACTATACGGACTTGAGCAGCGAAGAAAAGGATATTGTTAATCAATTTGAAGGGGCAGGAACTTACACGCCGATTAAAGATAATATTAGGCTGACCGGCAGTCAAAATATTTTAGCCCTGGAGCATAAACTTTCTGCATAAATTCCCCTGCAGTTTGACCTTATTTTTTAGAGATCAACCACCACAAAAAGGAGCAAAATATGTACTCAAACAAAATGTTAGACGATTTAAAAGTCATAGGCCAAACCCTCGAAAAACTCGGGGGCATCCAAAGCAAATCTTATAAATGCTTTAAACGGGTTATGGCTGAAGTTAAAAGCTCACAGGAAGCTTTTGGCGTTGTACGCTGGCTCGATGAGGATATCCAATGCGCGCTTGATGAACATGAGGCCACATTGAAACCTTTACAAGTGGCTGCACTAATACAAGAAATTGATAAACCGCTATCCAGTTCAATGATAGAAACAGGCTGGGAGATCATTAATTTTTACGTCGAAGACTATCTCAATAAAAACGAGGGGAAATAACATGGAAGTATATGAAGCATTAACTCAGATCAAGCCTTTAGATGAAGAGAGGGCAAGCCAGGTTTTATACGATGCAGGTATGGTGGCATACGACTTTGCTGAGTACGTCAATCAATACCTTGATGAACTAAATATCGCATTAAACAATGTGGATATTGTCGGTCTTGCTTATGCCTTTATTGCAGAATCTGGCCATGCACCCAGGTTAAAGGATTACATTTATTCAAACTACTTGGACACTCGCTTTGATCTATCACCAGAAGAGGCCAGCAAAATCTTGGCTAAAACGCCAAAAAGAAAAAGAAATGATGCCTGGGAATGGCTTAGTAAAAAAACAAGATAAGGAATTCTTAAAATGACTAAACACTTTTTAGATGCCAAAGCATGGCAAAAAACGATCTACGCAAAATATTTCAAATCTGAAGCAGATGGGGGTGGCAGCCTTATCGCTGCCTTCAAAAAAATCGGCTATAAACTTGACAGGATCATCTAAAAATAAAAAAAGCATGCAGTAAGCCCTAACGTGCTTCCTGCATGCTGGTGTGCCCTGCGGCTTGACCTTGTGCAAATTAAACTCAATGCCTTGACTTTCGCATCAAAACAGAGTACAATTCGACCCAATGAGGTTAGAAAAATGCTAAAAACAATACGCTGACCTTATACCTGCCAAGCCATTATGACCCTTTAATTCAGTGGCGAATCATTTAGAATAGGGACTTTCAAAGCTTTCTGCTATATGCAGAGCACTTCCGATTTTGCGTTGGAATCCAAACTTTAATTTCAAAAGTAAGGGCTACACATGGAAGCGTTAATAAAACTACAAGAGGTTCAAAGAAGATCTGGCCTCAGCAAAACCGAAATTTATGAAAAAATGAAAATCGGTGAATTTCCTGACAGAGTGTTAATCTCAATCAGGGCTGTAGGCTGGGTTGAAAGTGAAATCGAAACCTGGGTGCAGAATAAAATTCAAGCCCGCTCACACAGAAAGGTAGCCTGATCAGGCTACCTTTTTTGCTTTCTGGATTAAAGTATCGAGGTAGTCCGCCCATTTTTGCATCATCTCTCTTCTCTCTTTTTCATAGGTTGAAAAATTATATGCGGCTTCAACCTTTCCTTTCTTATGACCCAACTGGGCATCTACAATGTGAGGAGGGAATCCTAACTCGTTCAGGCAGGTATCGACTAGGCCTCGTAAACCGTGCCCCACCATATTATAACCCATGCGTTCTATCGCCTGACAAATTGCCGCTTCACTCATCATTCGATGTGGTCCATACATACTTGGAAAGACCAAATCATCTGGACTCTCACCCGTGTATTGCAAGATACCCTCAATGACCTTCACTGCCTGATGTGGCAATGGCACAAAGAATACAGACTTATCACTTTTTTCAGGCTGTCGATGCCAAATACCATTTTGCAAATCCATATCTTTTTTCACAGCACGTCGGATACTGATGGTACGCATAGCCGTGTATAACATAACCCACATTGCCGCTTTTGTGGTGGGATGCCCCTTATACTGAAGCAAATCCCTAATAAAATTTGCAAGCTCATCCATGCAAATACGCGCCATATGTTTCCTTTCATGTTTTGGAAGGTGCTTACTCACCGCACGACAAGGGTTTTTAAAAAAGTTTTGATTCAGCACATGCGCAAAATCGAATACTTCCCCGCTCCACTGGCAAAGTTTTTGCGCCATGTATGTCATCAGTCTGCCGTGATTAGTTTTTTTGGCAATATCTTGAAACAAAGTCAGCAACTCTGAACCCTCGATTTCTAAAATATGCTTATGCCCAATGACTGGAAAGACATGCAACTCCAACTGACGCAACATCCGATTACGAGATTCATCGGCCACTTTACCAGCTTTACTTGCATGGAGCTTCCGCGTGATTTGCTCAAAAGTCATTTCATCTTCTTTGGCTTCTTTTTCAGTTTCACGAATACGCTCTAATTTCTTTTCTTTTTTATGCTCCGCAGGATGAATGCCCTGTTCAATCAATTCCAGAGCGGCCACACGCGCTTTACGCGCCTTCTCAAGGGTTACTTTTGGATAGGGGCCAAATGACAGTAGCGCTTTCTTGCCATCCAACCGAAAGGACAAATGCCAATAACGCTTTCCATCCGGCTTAACAAGCAGATAAAGCCCTTGCCCATCAAAATGCGTCCCTGCTGGAGCGGTTTCACAAAATTTACTGGTGAGTTTATTCGTTGCCATAATACCTTCCGTAAAGTTTCGTTTTTATAGGCATTATTATACACAATTTTATACACTTTGGCAACGGGTTTTGCCGAACTACTCAGGACTCCCCCGAACGACACATCGAATTAAGTTGTTTATTTTATTATGTTTTTTTACTTTGTCGGACTTCTAAAAACTATATACTGGTGCTGTCAGGCGGAATCGAACCGCCGACCTACTGATTACGAATCAGTTGCTCTACCAACTGAGCTACGACAGCAACCGCGCGCCATTATAGCGCGAAACCTATCAAATGCAAAGAGGCTGACGCGGCAAAAAAACAGCCCAAATGCCGCAGCCGTTATCTCGGTGCTTGCCCACGATTAGGGCGCTGTCGACAATATCTAATGCTTTCAAGAAGATAGGATCCGCAGTATACCCACCCAAGGTTGAGAAGATGATTCTATCTCCTGAGCTTATTTTCCCCTTAAAATCTGCTAAAATCAAAACAGACAAGTTGACTCTGGAGAAAATCCCCAATGCGCAGAATTAAAGAAATAAGCAGCTTAGCCTTGATCAGCCTGATCCTACAAGGCTGCACACCCAATATCACCCCCGAACATTATGACACGACCTCAACTCAGCAGGTCAGCCAAGTGCAAAAAGGAGTCGTCATCAACACGTCACAAGTTGAAGTATCCGGTGCCAATTCTGAAGCAGGTAATTGGGCTGGCATTCTTGCAGGCGGTGCTGCTGGAGGGATTGCAGGCTCAATGATTGGAGAAGGATCTGCCAGCGCTTTGGCTGCTGTCGGCGGTGCTTTAGTGGGCGGTGTAGTGGGAGATAAAGCGGAGGAAAAACTCACCTCTCAAAAAGCCACCCAATACATTATTCAACTCACCAATGGCTCAACGGTTTCAGTGACCCAAGGTGGCACGTCTATTCCGGTTGGCACACATGTTTTAGTAATGGAGGGCAAACCCGCACGCGTCCTAGTAGATACGAGCACTACAAACTCATAACGCAAGGATAGCCCTCGCCATCTTGCATCACTCATGCTAAGATACCCCTAAAAGTATTGAATTGCATTTATGCCGGAATTGCCTGAAGTTGAAACGGTGCGCCGTGGGCTTTTACCCCATATTCGCGCCACCCGCATTACGGGAGTGACCGTCCGACAAGCTAAACTGCGCTATTTGATCCCTACTGCACAACTGCAAACGGAAATGCTTGGCCAAGCCGTTGTGGGCTTACGCCGAAGAGCGAAATATCTACTACTAGACTTTGCACAAGGCAGCTTGTTGATTCACCTTGGCATGACCGGCGTGCTCAAAGTCGTTACCCCTGACACACCACTGGAAAAACACGATCATGTCGATTTTGCTCTCAACCAGGGTAAAATCCTGCGCTTTAAAGATACACGCCGTTTCGGTGCCTTGTTGTGGCTCACTCAACCCGACACGCATCCCCTGCTTGCCCATCTGGGGGTAGAACCTCTAAGCCCTGATTTTAATAGCACTGATTTTGCCACACAATTAAAGCGCACACGCCGCCCCATTAAACTCGCGTTAATGGACCAACGCCTTGTCGTTGGCGTGGGCAATATTTATGCCAGTGAGGCGCTCTTTGCAGCACGTATTCACCCGCAAAAACCAGCACAGATGCTCCACCAAGTGGAAATTGAGGCACTTGTCCAAGCCGTGAAAACCATTCTACAGAAAGCATTGTCTGAAGGCGGTACGACTTTTCGGGACTTTCTCAATATTGAAGGCAACCCAGGCTATTTCAAGCAAACTTTGCAAGTTTACGGCCGCAAGAATGAGCCCTGCAGAATTTGCAGTCACCCCATCCAGAAAATAGTCATAGGCCAACGTGCCAGCTATTTTTGCTCTCACTGCCAGGATCTACTCTCATGAAAAAATATCTCGTCATTGGTCTGGGCCAAACTGGACTCAGCCTGTTAACTTTTTTGCAGAAGCATCAGGAAAAGGCCATCGCTTTTGATACACGCACCACTTTGCCTAATCTTGATGCCATCAAGAAGCAATTCCAGTGCCCCTGCTACTTGCAAACCCTACCTGATTCAGCTTGGCCAGACATTTCTGAGGTCTTGGTCAGCCCTGGGGTTGACCTCCAACATCCTGTGATTCTCAAAGCACAAAGCTTGGGGCTCTCAGTGATCGGCGACATTGAGCTGTTCTACCGCAAAGCGCAAGCCCCCATCATTGCCATTACGGGAACCAACGCTAAAAGCACCGTGACCTCTCTCACCACCCAGATGATTCAAGCTTGTGGCAAAACAGTCTTAATGGGAGGCAATATCGGCATCCCGGCCTTGGAGTTACTTGAGTATCCTACACCTGATTTTTATGTATTAGAACTATCTAGCTTTCAACTGGATTTAGTCCGTAATTTTAAAGCAAAGGTTGCGGTCGTTTTAAACCTATCCCCTGATCATCTAGATCGACATCACACCATGGAAGCCTATCAACAGGCCAAGGAGCGCATTTATTTTCACTGCCCCCACCCCATCTTTAATCGTGCAATGCATTATTTCAGCACGCAAAAACCTGCATTTACCTTCGGGCTTTCCGCACCTGATGAGAATAATGCATGGGGGATTTTGGACGATCATCTTGCTCTGGGTCAGCAAAAATTGCTCCCTGTCAACGCACTTTCATCCGGATTATCAGGCCATCATAACTTAGAAAATGCACTCAGTGCATTAGCGCTAATCTCTCCCCTCCATTTGCCCCTTGCACCACAAATTCAAGTATTGCGCCATTTTCAAGGCCTGCCCCATCGTTGTGTCTTAGTCAAAACGGTCAATCAAGTGGCCTGGTACAATGACTCAAAAGGTACCAATGTCGGAGCCACCTTAGCTGCAATTAAGGGCATTGCTGCGAAAACCGCCGGCCCTTTAGTTTTGCTCTTGGGCGGATTGGCCAAAGACCAAGATTTCACGCCACTGCGCGATGCCATTCAACAGCATGTCCATCAAGTTATTGTCTATGGCCAAGATCGTCAAAAAATCCTGACAGATCTGCAAGGCTTGCCCTGCCTAGACATGGGCATGGACTTTATCGCCGCACTCAAGCAAGCTAAAAACAGTGCTAAGGCTGGAGGAGCCGTCTTATTTTCCCCTGCCTGTGCCAGCATGGATCTTTTTAAAAACTACGAAGACCGTGGTGAACAATTTACCCAATGGGTCCTGCTTGCAATTGATCAATAAAAGAGCCGCATTGTCCGGCATAATCAACTAATAAGCCTCTTAACACCTGACAATTTTCTGCATAAATGAGCTAAATATTGTTTACTCTTGAAGGGATGATTGCAATGAGGTGGGCTGTTTCAACAGGATGGATTGAGCACACTCCAGATCCTATTAAAAAACCAGCCAGGTGTTAAGTTTTTTCAGTTTTAGTCTTTAGGCGCCCGCACAGCCTCTGCATCCTCGATAGCGGAACGCTTTCTTTCAAGCGCTTTTTGATATCCTGCATAATATTTTGCATCAGGCTGTCCATACGCCCATGGTGGCGGAACAGAAATATTTTTCTCATTGTAAAAAAGAAAGGCCGGCTTCTCTTTTTTACTTGAGGGACGAGCTACATCCTCCCTATGCCGAAATGCAGTACGAAGCTCACCTCCTGAAATTGAAATATCACGTCTTCCTCTGATTGCTTCTTTCTCAGCAACTTGCCGGTGATCCATACCTCCCAGCATAAAATGAATGGAACGTGAATGCGTTTTAGCCGCTTCACGAACAATCAATTTACAGGCTCGCCGAAAAGCAATCGAACGTCTTTTGTCTGGTTTTTCAGGCCAGGGGTTGGTCCCTTGATTCGCCAAAAGATAATCTTGGTGCTTGAGCAAAAGTCGTGCATGTTGTTGATGTCGGCGATCTAAACCTGCAATATACTTTTCCGTTAATCTTCCAGTTAGCAACTCATCAATTAACGGCAAATTGAAATCGCTCGCTTTCACACTAGAATATCCACGCCTCTTAAGATAATCCGCAACATTTTGTAACACTTCATGGCGCCCAAAAATTAAATCACCTGGTCGAAATAATTGACCAATTTCGTCACCTATGTAACTGCGTTTTTCCTTTGGCATGACCTTCAATTGACAGGTTTTGAATCGCACAAAAATATCATGATCATGAAAATAAATCAATGTTATGTTGCGTGAGATCAAAGACCATCGCTTGCGCGTCCTTGTTTTACAGATTGGGGATTGTCGACATGTTTATCATCAATAATACTGTATAAACCCTTGACTCCAATAATCTGGAGCCAACTCACAAAAGCCTTTGCACGCACCCATAAAATCCATGATGCTCTCATTCATATTCATCAAAATCGGCAGCCCTACCCACAGCAAAGTGAACAAGGACAATAAAAATAAACTCAGTAGAGTAAGCTCTGCCCAAGGAGAGAGTACTTTTTGCGTGACCTCCGTCACACTCTGTCCATGACAAGCAAAGGCCCAAGCCAAAATTAGGCTGAGCATCATCTCGCCAGGCGGCATGACAATTAGCCCGTCCACTTGCAACATCATGAAGCCACCGATCAAACTGCCCATGAGGCCAATAGGCAAAAACGCTCGCCTTTTCACAGAGGACCACAACCCACTGATGGCCAAGATAGACACCATTACCAAAACAGGCAAGCCCCACTCAGAGGCAATGACTGCAATGGCACTGTGTGGGTGAGCTGCATAAGTTTCGATGGGATAGGCGTAGAGGTTAAAATGCAAAGGCCCCACACCCAAAAGCGGATGATGCCACACTAAATTGGCCGCGATTCGCCAAAGCAGGACGCGATTATTCAAAAAAGTAGCTCGATCTGGAAATCCAGCTGGCGCCACCCCATGATGTTGATACAGCAGAAAATACAAAGCATAGCCCACGCCAATGGCCGCTGCTTGTACGACCAGAAATGGCAAGGATCGGCGCCGATAAAACAATGGAAACAAAATCAACAAAGCCACGGGCTCAAAGAGATAAATGCGCGAATGACTAATAATTCCTCGCGTGTATAAGTAAGCCAGCATCAAAAAAATCAAACTGTTGAGTTGAAATTTTGGCTGCTCCTGACGAATAGACAACATAATCAAAATAGGTAAAACCATGCAAGCCACATCATCATAAAAACGTCGATTCATATATCCTGGGCTTGCCAATAGTGTGTAAGGGTCCCCTATTCCATGCATGACAGGCAGCGTCAAAAAATAAAACCACATCAGCAAAGACAGCCCGCAACTGACCGCAAAAGTGATGACAATAAATACATAAAAGCGCCGCAGAAAAATAGCTTTTCCCTGACAAAACAATCCAGTAAACAAAAAAATGGTCATCGCCATAGCATAAAACGTCGATACTTCCAGCAGTGCATAGCCAGGATAGGACGCAGTGCAACTCGAAATCAGGCCAAGTATCAAAATAAGGGATAACAAGATTTTTTTATAACTCACTAGGCTTTGCCAAAAACCAAACGCATGGCGACGCACCTCAGCATCCACAACAAGGTGCACAAAAGCTAGACTAAACACACCCCACTGCAAAAGCCGCTGCAACTCATAACTATCAAAGGGTAAGGAAATATAAGCAAATAGGAAAGGATTAAATAACAAAAACAGCAAAAAAAATTCCAAAAAGACCATGATACTTCTAAAATAACGCATTTTAACTCCAACTACTCATTTCAATGATTCGGCTTTGAGTACGCTCAAACTCAAAACGCAAACGCTCGCCCTGATACAACTCAGCTAAAGGCACTGCTGCCCCAATGATTAACAACACTTTCCGATCATAAAACGTATCCACCAAAGCAATCAAGCGCCTTGCGGCTTCCTCATCACTGGATTTTAAACAAGGCACCCCTCCAAGCAACACAACGGAGTAGGCTTCTGTTAATTCTAAGTAATCCTGCGCTGCCCGAGGCTTCACGCATAATTCTGCAAAGTCAAACCAAACCGTTTTGGGCCCACGCAACCGCGCTACAATCGCATGATGATTGAGTTCAAATTGCAGAGGCAAGAGGCCTTGGTTTTGATTAAATTGCTTGAAATGGAATTGTAAATAAGCCTCTTGGTCATGCGCGAGCGCGTGGTAGCGCTCATCACACCAGGCTTTTTGTAAACGATAGTCTTCTTTTCCATTTAGATTTAAAATCTGCATATTCTTCTTCAGCAACTCAATAGCGGGTAAAAAACGGTCACGCTTCAGCCCCTCTGCATAGAGCTTTTCTGGCTGGATATTGCTAGTGGTGACTAAGACCACTCCCACCTCAAACAAATAATGCAAAAAAGCGGCCAAAATCATTGCATCTGCAATGTCTTCCACAAAAAATTCATCTAAACAAAAAACGCGAGCACGCTTGGCCAAAGCCTGCGCTACTTTTTTCAATGGATCCGGCTGGCCTTGAAGCAATTTCAACTCCGCGTGCACTTCATTCATAAATGCATAAAAATGCTGCCGCTGTTTTGGCACACTTACCGCCTCATAAAACAAATCCATCAAATCCGTCTTGCCACGCCCAACCGGACCGTACAAATAGACCCCCTTTGGCGCTGCTTTATTCATCAAAAAGCCAGACAATAAATGTGGCTTTTCAAGTTGTTGCGCCAATGCATCAAAAACCTGCATGACTTGCTCTTGCGCTGCATCTTGCGTCCACTCACCTTCTTTGATTTTATTTCGATAGCATTCACTGGGTTTTGCTTGCATTTTCTTGAAGTACATCCTTATAATGAAGTGTGGTGATTAACTTGGGGTATCATCCTGATGGTGGCTTTGTTCGGCTTTATTTTGGGGCTCATTGTTGGAGGCATTATATATCATTTTTTCTTTCGCCTGTCACCGGAAGAAAGAAAACAAGAGGATGCCCTCAATTCGGCACAGCTTAAATTAAAAACCTATCACCATCAAGTGAGTGAGTATCTTAATCATAGTGCAGAATTAATTACGCAATTGCAAGGAGGGTTAGACCGCCTACAGCACCATATTTTAGAGGGTTCGGTCAAGCTCAATTTAGATAGCCAAAAGCAATCCGCTTTGCAACCGGCTATTTACCGTGACCCAGTTGTGGCCCCCATCCCTGAAAAACCGCTGACGGCTACTCCACCCATCACTCCCCCTAAAGATTACGCATAGCGCTTGGAGCCTGGCATGACTACGGATCTTAGTGAAAAAACTCAAACTGAACTGCGCAGTCAAAAAAAACCTGAACCGCCTCGCTTGTATCAGGTGGTCATCTTTAATGATGATTTTACCCCAATGGATTTTGTAACCCGCTTACTGGTCAGTATTTTCAACATGGACGAAGTGCAAGCCAGTCAGATCATGCTGGAAATTCACCATTTAGGCCAAGCGATTTGCGGGGTTTACCCTCGTGAAATCGCAGAAATGAAAGTCTCCCAAGTGCTCAGCCTGGCCCGCAAAGAAGAGCATCCCCTCCACTGTATTTTTGAATTGGCGATTTAATCATGCTTGATGAAGATTGTGAAAAAAGTTTAAACCGAGCCTTTGAATATGCGCGCAAATACCGTCATGAATATTTGACTGTTGAGCACCTCCTATTAGCTTTGCTAGATAACCCTTCTGCTCATGAAGCCCTAGAGGCTTGCAGTGCAAATTTTAAAAAAATGCATCAAAGTATCAGTGAATTTCTAGAGACTTCACCGCGCATCTTAAGCAAGGAGAGCAACAAAGACACACAGCCTACCCTGGCGTTGCAACGAGTCTTACAGCGCGCTGTATTTCAAGTGCAGTCGGTTGGGAAAGTTTTTGTCAAAGGCGAAAATTTACTGATCTCCATCTTCAGCGAACAGGATAGCCAGGCAGTATTCTTTCTTAAGGAACAAAAAATTAGTCGCCTGGATGTGGTGAACTACATTGCCCATGGCATTATTAAACCCCGCCAGGATGAGCTTGGAGAAGATTACGACTCCATGAATGAGCCAGATGAAAGCGAAGACATCCCTGAATTTGAAGGTGGCGGGCTGTCAGAGGAGATCCTGCGTGAAATTCCACCCACCTACACAGAACCCCGTCGCAAAAAAGGTCCGCTTGATACGTATGCCGAAGACTTAAATGCTAAAATTGCTAAACGAGGTGATATTTTTATCGGTCGTGGTGAAGAAATCGACCGATTGATTCAAATCCTATCCCGTCGTACTAAAAACAACCCCCTCCTTGTGGGTGAACCGGGTGTGGGCAAAACAGCAATTGTGGAGGGTTTAGCTAAACGCATCAATGATAAACAAGTACCGCGCTCGCTCATCGATATGCGCATTTATGCTTTGGATTTGACGAGCTTAGTTGCGGGCACACGCTATCGGGGTGATTTTGAACAACGCCTTAAAAGCATTCTCAAAGAAATTCAAGTTCGCAAAGATGTGATTGTTTTTATTGATGAAATTCACATGATGATTAGTGCTGGCTCAGCCAGCGGGAGTAGTGGCGCAGGGGATATGATGAAACCCATGTTATCTCGCGGAGAAATCAGATGTATTGGCGCCACGACCTATGCTGAGTTCCGAAAAATCTTTGAAAAAGAAGGGGCCATGGCCCGACGCTTCCAAAAAATTGATGTGCGTGAACCAACAATTGATGAAACCATTGAAATCCTCAAAGGCCTCAAACCAATCTACGAAAAACATCATCAGGTGAAGTACTCACTCGCGGCTATTCGCGCCGCCGCTGAGCTTTCAGCACGCTATATGACAGATCGTTTTCTCCCAGACAAAGCCATTGATATTCTTGATGAAACAGGATCACTAATTAAACTTTTACCCAAAGACAAACAACCCACTGAGATTGGCGCACTGGAAATTGAAAATATTATTGCCAAAGTAGCGCGCATTCCTGCAAAAAACATTTCCCTCTCTGATAAAGAGATTATTCGCAATCTAGATCAAAACTTAAAAATGCTGGTTTTTGGACAAGATGAAGCGATTAACACCTTAATCAGCACGATTAAATTAGCTCGTGCAGGCTTGCGTGACCCTGAAAAACCCTGGGGTAATTTCCTCTTTGCAGGCCCAACAGGTGTCGGCAAAACTGAAGTTTCGCAACAACTTGCCAACTTACTCAATGTTGAGCTGATTCGCTTTGACATGTCGGAATATATGGAGCCCCATAGTATCGCACGCCTCATTGGCGCACCACCTGGTTATGTAGGCTATGACCAGGGCGGACTGCTCACTGAGGCGATCATGAAGCATCCCTATGCCGTGGTACTGCTTGATGAAATTGAAAAGGCTCATCCTGATCTCTTTAATATTTTATTGCAGGTCATGGACAATGGCTTTCTAACTGATAATAATGGACGCAAGGCTGATTTTCGCAATACGATTTTGATCCTCACCACTAATGCAGGCGCTTTTGAAGCCAGTCGCAACACCATGGGCTTTATTGAACAAGACCAAGCCCCTGATGGCATGGAGGCAATTAAACGCGTGTTTACTCCAGAATTTCGTAATCGCTTGGATGCTGTCATCCAATTTAAGGCGCTTTCCTACAAAACCATTGATAAAGTCGTGGATAAGTTTATCGCACAACTTCAGGGTCAACTCAATGAAAAAGCGGTGATTTTAGAAATTTCAGAGGCAGCAAAATCCTGGTTGGGGGAAAAGGGCTACGACTCCAAAATGGGCGCTCGCCCCATGGCTCGGGCGATTCAAGAATATCTCAAAAAACCTTTGGCTGAAGAAATTCTCTTTGGCGCCCTGCATAATGGGGGCGTGGCGCATGTCGATGTGAGCAAAGACAAACAGAGTCTACACTTCCGCTATAGCCAAAAAGAAGCAAGAGAAGAGGTAGAGCTTACTTCGTCCGAAACTTAATACGGGCCTTAGCGAGGTCATAAGGGGTCATTTCTACAGTGACCCGATCGCCAGTTAAAATGCGGATGTAATTTTTGCGCATCTTACCGGAGATGTGCGCAGTTACGATATGGCCATTATCCAATTGCACGCGAAACATGGTGTTAGGAAGGGTTTCAATGACCACGCCTTCCATTTCGATTTGGTCTTCTTTCGCCATAAGTCCTTTTATACTTAAATAAAACTCCGCCTATCTTGCCTGAATCCAGAGGAGAATGCAAGTTTCAATTAAGGATTAGGCGGTGATTTTTCCCCAGGGGGAAGCAGAATAGCTTGCTCGCGAGTTGCCTATTTGAGTAGGCAAGCTATTGTGGTTGCTCCTGGGAAAAAATCACCGCATCAGGATTGACTGCTCTGCACTGAAATGCGATTGATGATAAAACGCGAAGGTCCAGATTTTCCTGCTAGAAACCAAATACTGCCACGCCCAATCATCACGCCTTGATCATTACAAAAAATCTGTTTAGGGTCATCGGCCAGAATATATTGCTGCATTGTAGGGGTCATGATGGTGGGGTAACGAATCATCATTTCTTTCACCGATTTGACTTGATAATGCTTGGATGAGCCCACATTCACACGCAAAGGATAAGTCAACACGGTTGCAAAATCACTGACACTATTTGCCTTGAGGGCTTTTTGAATTTTCTGCTCCACTTGCATTGCAACCTGGTAATCCTGACCATTGTAGGCGCATTGCTGCTCTGGAGTGGGTGTCGTTGGGGTTGCCGATGTTGTTGATGTCGCAGCATTGGCCCCTCCATCTAGACACAACGCAATTCCTGCAATCAATGCAACCTGTTTTATTTTCATGCCTCACTCCTGTTGGTTGGAATCTTTGTGCTTTATCATAAGAAAAATCACAAACTTTATCAATACGTCGCCTCATTCTGCTGCAAGGTATAAATGGTATCAAATTTTGCCCCTTCGGCAGCAGTTTTAAACCAAATTTCTCCTTTGGCTGTAGCCGCCCCCTGAGCGGTGCAGAGTATTTGCGTTGGCTTTTGTTGTAAAATAGCTTTTTGCATCGAAAAAGTCATAATCACTGGATAACGAATGGTCATATCCTGTACCGATTTGACCGTGTAATGAATGGCCGAACCCTGGTGAATCATGACAGGATAGACCCCAAGCTTGGCAAATGCATTCACATCATTGGCTTTAATCACCTTTTGCAAAGTCTGGACAAATTGGACCGCCATCGGGTAATCAACCCCCTCTTCTTGACAGTGTTTTGCAAGTGATGGGCTTGCAGAGACACATGACCCATACACCAAACCCACGATGAATAGTAAACTCTGCCCTTTTTTCATGATTTATCCCTTTTCCTGCAGTTGTTTAAAAAGCGCTGTTGCCAATTTTAAACTGATTCCAGGCACTTTGGCCAGCTCTTCTATCTGGGCCGCTCGCACCTCCTGCCAACCGCCAAAATGTTTCAGAATGGCTGAGCGTCGCTTGGGCCCCACCCCTTGAAAATGGGTCAGGATGGACTCAGAACGCTTTTTTTCCCGCCGCTGCCGATGGCCTCCAATGGCAAATCGATGCGCCTCATCACGAATATGTTGAATCAACAAAAAGGCCTCATCATGGGGATCCAAATGCAAGGCACTGGAAAGGCCTGGTTGCCATAATTCTTCTTGCCCTGCTTGACGCTCCGGGCCTTTTGCTACGCCCAGCAAACGAATATTCAAACCCAATTCCTGCAAGACTTCGATCGCTTGTTTGAGCTGCCCTTTTCCACCATCAATGATTAAGAGATCTGGCATCAGCGCGCCCTCTTCTTGCAAACGCTTCAAACGCCGCATTAACACCTGACGCATCGCTGCATAATCATCACCTGGGGTCACTCCTTCAATCTTAAAACGTCGATAGGCTTTTTTATTGATACCCGCTGCATCGTACACCACACAGGAGGCGATTGTTTCTTCACCTTGCGTATGACTGATATCAAAACATTCCACCCGTTTTAGCGCTGTTGTAAAATGGAGCCTCTCCTGCAAGGCTTGTAAGCGCGAGGCAATCTGCCCCATTTCCAAACCACGACGTAGCACATTTTCCCCTGCATTCAGTTCGCAGAGCTCAATCCATTTGCGCTGCTTTCCCCGGGCTGCAAGCGTGATTTCCGCATCCTCGCCCCAATGTATTGGCTGCTTTGTGATCAATTGCGGATGAGATTCATCGCCGCTATAACAATGCTCCAAGAAAGCACTTAAAATCGTTTCTTGATTATCCCATTCCCCTCCTTTGGCATATTCATCGCGACTCCCCAAAACGCGCCCATCTCGAATTTGTAAAACTTGAATACAATAAAGCATTCCTTCTTGCGCTACGACAATGACATCAGCATGCTCATGACCGCGCGTATCAACAAATTGAGACTCTTGCAATGCCCGCAAAGTCTTGATTTGATCCCGAAAAATCGCCGCCTGCTCAAATCGACGTTCTGCTGCTGCTTGATCCATTTTGGCAATGAGCCGCAGAAAGACTTCCTGACTTTTTCCCGTTAAAAACAACCGAACGCTTTCTAAATCCTCAGCATACGCTGCCACTGAAATCAAATTGACACAAGGCCCACTACAGCGCTTAATTTGATAAAGCAAACAAGGTCGGGTTCGATTTTGAAACACGGAGTCCTCACAAGAGCGGATTTTAAAAATTTTCTGCAATAAAGTCAGTGTCTCGCGCACCGCTTGCATCGAAGGATAGGGGCCGAAATAATGTTCTTTTTGGGCAACGCGAGCACGCACGCCTTCTAAACGTGGAAATTGCGGATGCAGACTCAATACAACAAAGGGATAGGTTTTGTCATCCTTAAACAAAATATTGTAGCGCGGCTGATGATGTTTGATGAGGTTGTTTTCAAGCAGTAACGCCTCTTTTTCCGTCACCGTGACAATGAGTTCAATGGCGTTGATATGCGAGACCAAGGTCTCTGTTTTTAAATTGGTCTGCCTTTTTTGAAAATAGCTGGCCAAGCGCTTTTTTAAACTTTTTGCCTTACCCACGTAAATTACTTTTTTTTGCGCATCTTTCATTAAGTAAACGCCTGGTAAATCAGGAGTTTTTTTCAAAAAAGCGGCGGCGGCAAATGTCATTTTGGTTTCAGTTCTGTGACTATGATATACTGCACAGCATATCAAGACTGCAGGGTAAACAAAATGAGTTTCAGCCCTTTAATTCAAAACCTTATCCAATCCCTCAAATGCTTGCCTGGCGTAGGCACCAAAACCGCACAACGCATGGCCTTTGAACTCCTGGATCGCGATCGCAACCCCGGCCTTAAATTGGCTCAAGCGCTACAGGCTGCACTCACCGAAGTCCAAGCTTGCCAATCTTGCCGTACGCTCTCTGAAATGGCCTTGTGCTCCCTGTGCACTAACCCAAAGCGTGATGAATCCTTACTCTGTATTGTGGAGTCACCGATTGACCTTTTAGCCATTGAGCAGAGCAGTTATTATCAAGGGCTCTACTTTGTTTTAGGGGGCCGGCTTTCACCCCTGGATGGCGTAGGTCCGGGCGAGCTCAAACTACACGAATTAGAGCAAAAATTACAAAACCCCGCCATCCGTGAAGTAATTTTAGCCATTAACCCTACGGTAGAGGGCCAGGCTACTTGCCATTACCTCACAGAAATGAGTCGCCAATACCATAAAACGACTTCACAAATTGCCTATGGCGTTCCTTTTGGGGGCGAATTAGAATGGGTCAATCAGACTACGCTCAATCACGCCTTCAACGCACGACAAGTGATTACGGGCTTATGAAAACGCATCTCCTCGAAACCCAGATTCCCCTGTCGCAGTCGCGCCTCTGGCAAGCCCAGCGGCATTATTTTACCGAAGAAGGGATTCACGCTTGGCAACAGGTGCCTTTTTTTGTCACCAGCAATCCCTTTATTGCGGACCGCTATGCTAGGCTCATTGCAGCCTACCTCCAAGATGCACGCCTCAATCCAGAGGAGCCTGTGTATATTTTGGAACTGGGTACAGGCAGCGGTCAATTTAGTTATTATTGCCACCTAGCTTTGCAAAAATATCTGCAAGATCCCCGTTTAGCACAGCTTAAAATATGCTACGTGATGACGGACTTTACTTCCAGCAATCTCGCCTTTTGGGAAGAACAAGCTGTTTTTGCGCCTTTTTTTGCCAATCATACATTGGATTACGCCTTATTTGATATCGAGGCGCCAGAGCCGCTTCATCTTGTCAAACAAAATCGCACGCTGAAACAATTAAACAACCCCTTGATTGTCATTGGCAATTATGTTTTTGATTCCGTTCGTCACGCCTTATTTACAAATCAAGCAGGGCAGGTTTTTCGTTGCCTGATCGACACTCAGATTGCAGCAGAGGATTATGATCCCGAAAAAGACCAAATTCTAAGCTTTAAAAATATTCACTTTCGTTATCACTCTAAAGCCATCGATTTAGCAGAAGAGCCCCCTCCCCTTGCAGCACTTTTATCACAATATCAAGCACAATTGCCCAATGGCTCCTTTTCGATCCCCACTTCGGCCTTAGATTTACTCGATTTTTTTAAAGAATATGCTCCCCCAGGATATCTCCTTTTAAGCAGTGATAAGGGTTTTAATCAAATACAGGAAATGAGCGCTCATCCCGAAGACTTAGTGTTTCATGGCAGCTTTTCTTTTGAAGTAAACTTTCATGCAATCGCGGAATACCTCCGCAGCCAACGAGGTTGTGCTCATTTGCAATCGTATCGAGATGGCATTAAAACCAACCTCTTTCTTTCCTCCGCAGCGCCTACCCCCAGACTGGATCGTGCTTTTTACGATCTGATTGAGCAATTTGGCCCAGCTGATTATTTTCGCTATCACACCCTCATCAAACAGCAAGACCCTTTGGATCTCAATGTAGCCCTGACGCAATTGCGTTTGAGTGGGCCGGATCCGTATGTATTTTCGCTCTTCAACCTGCGTCTTTGCGAACAACTCCCTCAGGCCGACCGCAAATTGCAGGATGCCTTTGCGGCGTTGGCCCCCACTCTGCTTCAGCAGATTTACCCCCTTCCATCCAGCACAGATCACGCGTTTAATTTGGGTTATTTTCTGCATACTTTAGAGCGATATCTTGATGCCATTCCTTGCTATGAGGCATCCATTCAACGCTATGGCGAACACTTTGACAGCTGTTTCAATTTAGGAATTTGCTATTATTACATGGACTCAAATTTAAGCCAGCACTATTTTGAAAAGGCGTTGCCCCTCGCTGGTGCAGAACAAAAACCCCAAGTGCGCTCTTGGCTGACCAAGCTCAAATCCACCTAACCCACAAAATTTCCAACTGTCTCGGAGCCTCCAAAACCACTGCCGCCGTCAATCGTGACGGTAGACGGTGTTGCCGTAAAAACAACTGGATTGAGGATCGTCGTTAAGTTGGGGGAGGACGTCGCAATCTGACTCACGTACAGTGAAGTATTGTTGGGTGAAATGCCAAGACCAATTGCACCGCTAATCGCAGACTGAGTGACTCCACCTGATCCATCTGGGTTATAGGAACTAACGGTATTTGCACTGCCATTGACAAAAAAAAGATGGCTTCCATCCATGGAAACAGCAACACCATATATTTGTGATTGCTGGGTCACGGGCGTACTGTGATCCAAATTGGATAAGGTCAATGCCGTGACAGAGCCTGCGTTTTCATTACCGATATAAAGAACAGTCCCCGCGGGATCAATCGCCAAGCCCGGATGTGGATTGCTCACGATACCTGCCGTGATTTCATTACTCGTATCCAAAGCTGTTGTCCCCACCGGAAAATCTAAAATATAACTTTGATCGTCTGTAGCTACATACACCCTCTTACCATCTGGAGAGACAACGACTCCAGAGGGATTCGCAATCACCGAGCCCGTCAAAGCTTCCGCAGCATCCGTAGCCAAGTTCACTTGAAAAATAAACCCAGGGGCAGTCCCATTTTGCCAATGTGCATCCTGTTTGACGGTAGGCCCTGAATAATTAAGTGTGGCAAACAAAGTGGAGCCATCTGGAGTCAAGGCTAGTTCGATCGATCCCCCCACACTCCCTAAGCTAGGCAGCGCCATACCCGTCGTCGGCAGTGTCACCGTTCCATCAGCCACTAGACCTGTTGCGGTCACATGGAAAATCGCAATTGTAGGGGCTCCATTCACAAATTCAGAGGCATAGACCATGCTTCCATTTTTAGACACCACCACACTATTAGGGCCGATGGCATAATGCAGTGCTGCAGAAATTACATCCGAGGTGTTGGCCACATTGATGCCAGTGAGGGTCAATGTGAGTGCGCTTGCATTTGTCACTTCTTCATAGGCACGAATGGGAAGGGCGTCAGAGACCACATTGACGCTCACTCGTGTGGCAGGTTGTGAACACAGAAATCCATTGAAACTACAGACTTTAGGCGACAGGGTAAAACTACTGGTTTGACCCGCTGGGATCAACACCCTAAAGTTACAGTTTGCTCCAGAACTCAAAGTACTGCACGTATTATCAACCAAGCTGAGATTAGTTCCACTATACCAATCGCCATTGAAGATACTGGAAAAAGCTAAGGGAATCTGTTAAAAATGGCGGATGGAAATAAAGTTGACCCAAGAAGAGAAGCAAGCGTTAGAGC
>JAJZUD010000025.1 GCA_021848625.1 Pseudomonadota bacterium | reverse complement strand
CTTCACTCGAAAATAAAAAAAAAAGAGAGAAAGCTGGCCCACATCAGGGCAAATTTTTGTCATAACAATTGCCAGGCGTAGCGGGTGGTTCAAGCACTGCGCCATAAATGGAATAAAATTGGACATGACGACCTCATCAACACGACAAAGCCCCATTGGGATCACAAATCCATCAAAAAAACGAGTATTGTAAGGAAGCGGGTCATCATAAACAGCCTGATTTGTATTTTTTCTAAGCTCACGTCTTCCTAAAAGAAGCGGTTTTGCCTCATGAGCTGCTGCGACCGCCTCAGGAATAAACTCAAAGCTATTTCTATGAGTATACTTTACACGCTTTCCATGTTTCTCCACCATGCTAAACAAAGGAAGACCTAGTTCTCGAGTAAAAACATCAGGATATAAAGCGCTTGCCAACAGCAATTGATCACGAATAGGACTGCAACTTGCCATATCTTCCATTGAAAGCTCATTTTTCTCTAATGCATCTTTGAGCATCTCCGGTGTAATCGATTCAAATTTTTCAAGAAGACGCGGCGTGGTCATAATTCTTTGAAAAAGCTCAGGGGACTTCCTAATTTCTGAGATCGCAAAGAGAGTACAACATTTGGGACTAAAGGATGTCTCCTGAATTTTTTCAAGCTTATGACGCGTGGACTCAGGGGTCCAATCCAGTTTTTTTAGGGCTAAAACAGATTCTCGATCCAAGAATTTGACTGGAATAACATAGCTAAAAATATTGCGAAGCAATGTTGGAGCCACACCCATGGCTTCTTGTACCTGCGAGCTGTGTGATAGACAAAAATCGGTGAGCATATCTAATGACAAAAGGCTATGAACACCACTCCCCGGCTCCTCTGGTGCAAGAAAAGCATTTTCTGAAGTCAGTTCCATTAATGCGATATCCTCACCAAGTGATTCTGGGGGGGCGGGAGAGCTGGAGCTGCTGTAGCGCTCTCAGAAACACGTCTTTTTTTCTTTCCCTTTGGTTCATCCCCTGCAGTTGACGCTGCCCCGCCTGGAAACGGCAATCGATCTAGCCAATTCATTAACCGTGCGGTAAAAAGCCGCATTATGGTCTCCGGTCTTACATGATTTAGATGGTTGGCAGTGTACGCGATTTGTCCGGGGAAAGAAAGTGTGTAGCCCCCTATTGTTGAAATAATTGATGTGAGAGCTGGCGTTTTGCATCCGTATTGGAAAAAGTCACACTCGTTAAACAAAAACGCTTGGCATTCGTGCTGAATTATAGTAGAATTCGCAATTCTTTAGAGTATAAATGGGTAAGTGGAGATCGATCATGAGTCAAATGATTAAAGACTTTGAACAAGCGCAAGTTAAGCAGGATGTTCCTGAGTTTCGTGCCGGCGACACCTTGGTGGTTCAAGTTCGGGTAAAAGAAGGGAACAACGAGCGCCTACAAGCCTTTGAAGGCGTGGTGATTGCGAAGCGTAATCGTGGCTTAAATTCCTCCTTTACTGTGCGTAAAATTTCGGATGGAGAAGGGGTAGAGCGCGTGTTTCAAGTGCATAGCCCTGTAGTAGCGGGTATCACTGTAAAACGTCGTGGTGATGTGCGCCGTGCGAAGTTGTACACTCTGCGTCAATTGCGTGGTAAAGCAGCGCGGATTCGCGAAAAAATCTAAACCATCATGCTTTTTGCTTGTCTGGATTTAACTTCGCTGACAGCGGAGGATACGGATGAGAAAATTATCGCTTTATGTCAAAGGGCAGGGCAAGGTTCAAACCACGTTGCTGCCCTTTGTTGCTATCCGGCTTTCCTGAAAATTGCGAAGCCCTGTTTGCCTGCAAATGTAGCCTTGGCGACGGTAGTCAATTTTCCCTCTGGGGAGGCGCCTTTGTCTCAAGTTCTGCAAGAAATCGACTCGGCTTTAAAGATGGGGGCAGATGAGATTGATCTTGTTATCCCCTATCAGGATGTATTGCAGGGTGATCTGGCCTCGAGTATAGTCATGGTGAAGGCGGCTAAAGCACGCTGTGGGGCGCACCTGCTCAAAGTCATTATTGAATCTGGAATGCTGCAAGACCCCTTCCTGATCGAATCTGTCAGTTTAGCCGTGCTTGAAGCAGGGGCTGATTTTATTAAAACTTCAACTGGCAAAGTCCCGGTCGGTGCAACGGCTGATGCTGTAACAGCCATTTTAAAAGCACTTGTCCAGTATCGTGAGCAGACAGGACAATTAAAAGGCTTAAAGTTATCTGGTGGGATCAAAACCCGTGCCCAAGCTGAAGCATTAATACAGTTGGTTGAGGCTGTTTTTGGCAAGGCTTATCTGCAGCCCCGGACTTTTCGCATTGGCAGTAGCAATCCTGATTTATGTTGCTAAAGTGTATCATTGATAAAAATAAGCTTATTTAAAATATTTTATAAATAATTCCGCATTTCACCCTTGTTATTTTATTTTTTATATGATAGTTTTGATGTATTCCATGTGTATGGAATAGGGTTGCAACAAAGTTTTGTTGCAAGATTGTATCAGATTATTTTAAGGAGTATATTATGAGTTTTTCAGGTGGTAGTGGTCCCCAAGAAGCCGCAGTTAGTGTGCAACCTCAAGGAGTGCTTGTTGACAGGGGATCCCAAGACCCCGATCCCAGCACTGTTCCTTTGCTGCATGATGTGCCGCTAGGAATAACTGAGGATCCTACGGCGAGGTCACAAGCTCCACTGTTTGGAGTTCCTGATGGAAGAGTACAGGCAGATTTAGCGATCGTCCCGCCTGCGCCAACCAGTCGAACCAAAAGAGCCGTTGTAGAGAGTTTAGTGGGTGGAGCAGGCGTCATGGTTGTGGAATTGTTACGCAACTATGCAGTTGAATCCGTGCGTCATGCTCTTCCACCTGTAGCATGGTTTATTTTAGATGGCGCTGCTTTTTTGGCTGGAGCTTGGGTGTCAGGTGAGGTCATGTCTGAACGCGATAGAAGAGCTCAGAACGCTCACATAAGATCACTCCAAGCGGAGACAGTGACAGTGTTTGATCGTGGTGTTCGCAATCCGCTGGAGGCAGCGCAAGGGTATGTTGCTCCTCCTTCTGGGCCTTTTAAGTAAACACCTCCATGACCTCAATGTCGAATAAAACCACCTGGCCTGCTAGGGGGTGGTTGAAGTCGACAGTGACCTCATGTTCGTCAATGGCCTGGATGATCCCTGGGATCTCCCGGCCATTTGCTTGGGTAAACAAAAAAATACTCCCCACCTCCAAAGGGTCAGCTCCTTCAGTTTGATTAAACTTCGCTTTGGGAACTTGATAAATTTGTGCAGGATGTGGTTCGCCAAAGGCTTCTTCAGGAAGCAACATAATTTTGGGTTTGGCACCCACTGTGAGGCCCAGCAATTTTTCTTCCAGTTTTTCTGCAAATACACCTGTGCCCAATTGAAAGCGAAACGGCTTGCCAATAGAGCGCGTACTATCTGCAATCGAGCCATCTTTGAGGCGAATGTCAAAATGAATGGCAATGTCGCTGTTTGCTTGAATGGGTTTCATGCTTTGCGAAACCCGCTTAAAATAAAAAAGAAGACGCCTAGGCAAATCGCCGAGTCGGCAATATTAAAAGCCGGCCAGTGATAATCATTGATATGAAAATCAATAAAATCAATGACATATCCATCAATGAGGCGATCGTATAAATTGCCGAGGGTGCCCCCTAAGATCAGACTTAAAGACGCAGCGGTATAGGGATGTTTGTGTGTGGAGCGCCAGAGCCAAGTGAGGATACCCAGCGAGACTGCAACCGCAATAAACACAAAAATCCACAATTGCCAGCCGCTTTGTTCGGCTAAAAAGCCAAAGGCAGAGCCGGTATTATGCACCAAGCTCAAGCTTAAAAAGGGCAGTAACACTTTGCTAGTGAAAGGATTGAGGTAATAACTGGCCATGCTTTTGGTGGTAAGGTCCAAGGCAATGACAATAAAAGTGATCCATAGCCAGCGCCATTGTCCACCACTGCCGCCCCGTGATTTTTTGCCCGATTCCCCGCCGCCTGACTTTTTCTTTGCCATGTTTTGTGCTCCTCAAATTTAAGTCATTATAAAGATTTTTTGCTGATTGAGGCAAGGTCTATATGTTAAATATACCGGGGGTAAGAGAGCTTGTTGGCAGTAAAAAACGATTCCACTTTATTTGTCAGGCTTTTTCAGCTAATCTTTTACCCATAGGCAAATGGATGTGAGTGAAAGAAAAAGCATGGGGCAGCTGATTGTTGGGATTGCAGGTTTAAAGCTGACGACTGAAGAAAAGCAAGTGTTAGCGCACCCCTTGATTGCGGGAGTCATTTTATTTGCGCGTAATTTTCAGGATAAAGCGCAATTGCATGATCTAACGACAGAAATTCATGCTGTGCGTCAAACATTTCCTCTTTTAGTTTATGTGGATCAGGAAGGCGGGCGCGTGCAACGTTTTCGGGAAGGCTTTACCGCTTTGCCTGCTTTAGGGGATATTGCTTCGGATGAAGAGGCGTTGTTGTATGCAAGCATTATGGCCAGCGAGCTGAAAGCAGTCGGGGTAGATCATAGTTTTGCGCCGATTGTTGATTTGGATCGCGGTAGTCAAGTGATTGGTAAACGCGCTTTTGCGGCGGATCCGCAAACCGTCATTGCTCGTGCCAAAAGTTATATCAAGGGGATGGTAACAGCAGGAATGGCGCCGATTATCAAACATTTTCCTGGGCATGGGACGGTGCAAGCGGATACCCACGTTGCTATCGCGGAGGATCCACGCCCTTTGGATGAAATTTTAGACAGTGATTTGGTGCCTTTCCGCTATTTTATTGAAGCGGGGGTTTTTGGTTTGATGGCGGCGCATGTCATTTATCCTAAAGTCGATGCTTTACCTGCTTCGATTTCTGAGCGCTGGCAGAAAGATATTTTGCGTGAACGTTTTCAATTTCAAGGAAAAGTCTTTAGTGATGATTTGGGTATGAAGGCGATTGCGGTATGGGGGACGCCTCTGGAATTAGTCAAGCGAGTGTTTGCTGCAGGCACTGATTTTGCTTTATTATGCAATGATTGGTCTGCTGTGTGTGATGTGGTGAAAGGCTTGGAGTCGAATAGATGAAATGGAGTGATATTGCACCTGCCAAATTACAGTTGCTTGAGCATAAAGGAGTAGAGGCAGCCGTCCTCATTGGCACGGTTTTGATTCTCAATTTTCTATTACGTTTGATTTTGCGGCTGGTACAGAAGAAAAATCAAAAACGGCGCTCCTTCTCCTGGGTCAGAGTATTTATTGAAGCGGTGGATCGCCCTTTGCGTGTGTATTTATGGGTGGTGGTGGCCGCGTATTCGTTTTACTGGATTTTTGAAATCTCTTTTCAGCACGATTTTTTATATTTCCTGCAAGGGGAGCTCATTGCCACCTTGGCCATTATCGTCTGGGCGTTGATGCGCTTAGTGCTCAATATTGAAGGCTTTTATTTGGATCAAGTGCCCAAACGCAGCCGTACAGCCTCAATGGAAATCAGCGGGATTAAAGCAGTGTCTCGTTTGGTCCAGGTGGGGGTGCTGATGCTAACCGCTTTAATGGTGCTTGCGATTGTCAATGTGCCTTTGTCAGGGCTTGTCACCTTTGGAGGGGTGAGTGGGATTGCTGTGGCTTATGCTGGGAAGGGGGTGCTCACCAATTTTTTTGGGGGGATGATGATTTTCTTAAATCGGCAATTTGCGGTGGGGGATCTTATTGCCTCGCCGGATCGCAATATTGAAGGCACAGTGGAGCGCATTGACTGGCGTTACACCACCATTCGCGCCAATAACAAGCAGGTGCTGTATGTCCCCAATGGGGTTTTTATCGATATTATTGTGATTAATCGAAGCCGGATGTCGCATCGGCGGCTTGATCAGACGATTGGGGTGAGTTATGACGATGTCCGTAAAATTCCCCTTATTTTTCAAGAAATTCGCGATTTTCTCAATCATTACGAAGAGATTGATCCAGAGCCAGGGATTTTTGTGCATTTAAGTGAATTTACAGCAAGCTCAGTCAATTTTTTGATTACAGTTTATACGGTGACAACGATTTCAGACAAATCTTTAGACGTGCAGGATACGATTTTGCTCAAAGCCTATGAAATCATTAAAAAGGCAGAGGCTGGCTTTTCGAGTCCAACCACTTTATTGCTTACGCGAAACTCAGTTGCCGCCACGCCTCAAAAATAACCACGGCGACACAATTAGACAGATTGAGGGATCGATCGGATGTGCGCATAGGTAAGCAGATAAACTGTTCCTTTTGAAATCGGCTGAGAAACTCAAGGCTTAAACCACGGGTTTCAGGGCCAAATAAAAAGGCATCTCCGGCTTGATATTGCGGCTCTGTATAATAAGGCGCATCCGCAACCGTTTCACAGACAAATAATCGTTCGGGCTGGATCTCTTTGTAAAAAGCATCAAAGTTTTCATGAATTTTCACTTTAGCCCAATCATGATAATCAAGGCCTGCGCGTTTGAGTTTGCTATCGGTTGGCTCAAATCCGAGAGGCTTGATTAAGTGTAGGGTGGCACCAGTATTGGCAGAGAGGCGAATAATATTGCCTGTATTGGGGGCGATCTCGGGTTCAAAGAGGACGATGTGAAACATGATGGCGTTCTGCTGCCTGAAAAATCTCATCATCAATGATTTCAACGAGTTTGGCAATACTCAAATGCGCGCATTCTGGCCTGATACGAAAGCCATATTTTTCAGGTGTAGTGATCTTGTCCATGCCTTCACGCATCAACGCATGGGCCCAGGTATGGGGATTCCAGTGCAGGCGAATGCGCACCTGGCGTTCCAGGCACTTTGCTTGGAGCTGGACTGGATTAAGAATATCAATTTTCTGCGACAAAACGCGTGTGGAGAGTGATTCCAGTTGCGCTAAAATAGCCTGCTTTTTGGGGGAATCGAAGGTGTTCCAGGCAATGACATCTTGGTAATGCCGGAAACAACCCCGGCATACCTCGTCTCCATAAATCGTGGAGCAGATGCCGATGCACGGGGTTTCAGTCATCCGTTGCCGTGTGCTGCGTCAGCTTGGGGTTTGGATTGTTGCTGAGTTAAAGCAGTATGCCAGATTGTAGCCGATCCAGCAGTAGCTCTCGCCTGGTGCTCATCACGTAAGCTTGTTAACACCGCTTTGGCCGCTACGTCAGGGCCTGCAACAATAACTTCAGGCATGCCGAAACGAGCCGTGAGCTCCTGCAGCATACTTTGTGTCTCAAGGGAGATTTGACGCACGAACTGCCTTTGACTTGCAATGTGTGCCTGACCCGCTTCGCGCTGGGCCTCCAGATGTAAGTCTTGGGCTATAAAAGCGCCTTTCAGGTCAACACCCGCTGCCGAAATGGCCCCACCTAGAGCTTGCACTACTTGTTCCATTGGTCCACGCATTTTGGTCACCCCATAATCTCGTCAATATCCTGTTGAACGTCTTGAGCAATGTCCTGAAGGATGTCTTTGTATTTATTCAGGATTTTCACCTGATCTTCGTACGCGACATTCCCTTCGACCAACTGCTCGCGAATTGCAACTAAGATGTTTTTCCGATAGAGCTTGAGTTTAATCTCCCGCTCAAGTAACTCGGACTCCTTTTGCTGCAACTTCAACTCTTTGCCTTTCAGTGCTTGAGCATAGAGTTTGAGTCGTTCTACTTTGTCGGAAAGTTGAGTTTTTACCTCGTGATGGATGCTCATTGATTAATCCTTTTTATACGGCATTTTCCCAACTTCCATGCTGGTATTATGCCCTAAATAAATTAATTTGTCAAGTAGAGTGGCGACGCATAATTTGACCCTGCTGCCGTTGCCAATCGCGGTCTTTTTCGCTGGCGCGCTTGTCATATTCCTTTTTTCCTTTCGCTACTGCAATGAGTACTTTAACATGGTTGCCTTTCCAATATAATTTAACCGGAATTAAAGTGTAGCCGCTTCTTTCTCTTAGGCCTATTAAACGATGAATTTCACGTTTATGCAAGAGTAATCTTCTCGTGCGCGTTGCCTCTGGCACAATGTGTGTTGAGGCTGATAAAAGGGGGGTGATTAAAGCATTTAAAAGAAAAGCCTGGTCATTGCGGGTGACCACATAACTATCCACCAACTGCACACGGCCAGCGCGAAGACTTTTGACTTCCCAGCCCTGGAGTTCGATGCCTGCTTCCAGTTGCTCCTCGAAAAAATAGTCATGACGCGCGCGTTTGTTATCCGCGATCAATTTGTCCATTTTGTTATACAGTTTTTTTTGTTAGAATCACGGCTATTTTAGCAGAATCAAGCAAGAAGAGGAACGGCTTTGGAAAAAGTCAGTAAAAAAATGTGGGTGCCCTATGCTCGGGCGGAGGTCTATCACCTGGTTGCTGATATTGAGTCTTATGCAGATTTTTTGCCCTGGTGTGCAGCTGCCAAAGTCTTAAAGCGCTGGGAGGGTGGGGTGGAAGCGAGTCTCACGCTTAAAAAAGGGGGGCTCTCTAAAAGCTTTGTCACCCGTAATTTAGAAACTCTCAATGAAAAAATTGAGATGCATTTGGTCTCTGGTCCATTCAAGCATTTGTATGGGGTGTGGCTGTTTCAAGATCGCGATGACGGTGTGGAGGTGAGCCTGGATTTGGAGTTCAGCTTTGATAATAAATTGATTGCCATGATGATTGGCCCTTTATTTCAAGCCATTGCCAATACTTTATTAGAAGCTTTCATGCAGCGTGCGGAAAAAGTATGTCAGAAAAAATAGCCATCGAAATCGTCTACGCCTTGCCTGCCGAGCAAGATCAGGTGTATTTGAAAGTAAATCCTGGAACGACAGCCCTGGAGGCTTTGCAGCAATCCGGTTTAATCGCCAAGCATCAGCTGGACTATACGGCATTACAGCCGGGGGTTTTTGGGCAGTTCATTGAATGGCAGGATAGCTTACAAGATCAGGATCGTCTAGAAATTTATCGACCCTTGTTGGGTGACCCTAAGGAAAAGCGCTTGCGTAAAGTGACTCGCAAATTGCCGCGGCGCTGTTCCTGATCCAATGCTATAGGAAATAGGCTTTGAATTAGGCCTTTTTCCTGAGTTGCTTTGCAGCTTCAATCAATTTGATAAATAAGGGGTGCCCAGTACGGGGATTAGAAGTAAACTCCGGGTGAAATTGACAGGCGACAAACCAGGGGTGGTCAGGCAATTCCAACATTTCAACCAGTTGACCATCAATAGAGCGACCACTGATCGCTAGACCCTTTTCTTCAAGCAGGGGGACATAATATTGATTAACTTCATAGCGATGGCGATGACGTTCATGGATCACGTTTTTTTGATAGGCTTGGAAGGCCTTGGAATGAGGTGTCAACGTACAATCCTGTCCGCCTAGGCGCATCGTGCCGCCAAGATCAGATTGTGCAGTGCGTTTTTCGATTTTGCCGGAAGCATCCTTCCATTCATGAATCATGCCAATGACGGGGTCGCTACAGTCGCTGACAAATTCCGTGCTATTGGCCTTGGATAAGCCCGCTACATGACGCGCAAATTCAATCAGCGCCACTTGCATGCCAAGGCAAATTCCAAAATAAGGGATGCGATGTTCCCGCGCGTAGCGAGCAGTGGTGATCATGCCCTCCACGCCACGATTACCAAAACCCCCGGGGACTAAAATCCCATCCACGTCTTTCAGAAGGTCTGGGCCCTGTTCTTCAATCAAGGTGGAGTCCAGGTAGCGAATATTCACTTTTGTGAATGTGTGAATACCCGCGTGGAGTAAGGCCTCTGTGACTGATTTATAAGCATCGGTTAAGTTCATGTATTTGCCGACCATGGCAATTGTGACTTCCTGCTCTGGGTGTTCGAGTTTATAAATGACTTCATTCCAAATAGAAAGATTGGCCGGTTTGGCTTGAAGATGGAGGCGTTGTACCGCAATTTCGTCGAGACCTTGGCGCTGAAATACACCAGGGACTTTGTAAATCGTGTCTACGTCAACGGCTGAAAAAACTGAGTTAGGAGCCACATTGGTAAAGAGGGCAATTTTATGGCGTTCGGCCTCGGGAAGCATATGCTCAGAGCGACACACTAAAATATCCGGCTGAATCCCAATGGAGCGCAGCTCTTTAACAGAATGTTGCGTCGGTTTAGTTTTGATTTCGCCTGCTGCTTTGATAAAGGGCACCAGGGTGACATGCAGGAAAAGCGTTTGATCAAAACCCAATTCAAAACGAATTTGGCGGATGGCCTCCAAAAAGGGCAGGGACTCAATGTCGCCAATCGTGCCACCGACTTCAACTAGAGCAACGTCATAGCCTGCTGCGCCTTCTAGAATGCGCTTTTTGATCTCATCGGTAATGTGAGGAATCACCTGAACCGTCGCACCAAGATAATCACCGCGCCGTTCTTTTTCGATTACACGCTGGTACACTTTGCCGGTGGTAAAGTTATTTTTTTTGGACATTTTGGTTTGGATAAAGCGCTCGTAATGGCCTAAATCCAGGTCCGTCTCCGCACCATCTTCAGTGACAAAGACTTCGCCATGTTGAAAAGGGCTCATAGTGCCTGGGTCAACGTTGATGTAGGGGTCCAATTTGAGCATGGTGACCTTGAGGCCGCGTGATTCAAGCAGTGAGGCAAGCGAGGCTGAGGTGACGCCCTTGCCCAAAGAGGAGACAACTCCTCCGGTTACAAAAATAAAGCGCGTTGCAGAATGTGTCATGAATGATCCGTTTGAGATACAACGCTGTACGATGATACCGGATCGTTTGCCGCTCTGCAATCGTGACAGGCAGGGCTGGATTTTTTGATGCAAGGTCGGTATGATCATGCTTTGAGCTACAGCAAACCCCGGAACGGTATGAAATGCGTCAGATCGTAAAATCTGTTGCCACAGCGAGTTTGGGTAACTTGCTGGAGTGGTATGATTTTGGCTTGTTTGCCTCGTTTTCCCTGTTGTTTGCGCACTTGTTTTTTCCTAAAGAGGCCCCGTATGTGGCTTTGATTGAAATTTTTGGCGTCTATGCGCTGGGGTTTGTTTGCCGGCCCTTGGGGTCCATTTTGTTTGGGTTAATGGGGGATCGCTATGGGCGCGTCAAAACGCTGCGGGCATCGATTTTTGTGATGAGTTTGCCGACCATCTTGATTGCGTTTGTCCCTACTTATGCAATGGCTGGAGTCTGGGCCCCGATCCTGCTCATGAGTTTGAGGCTGTTGCAAGGTGTGAGTTTGGGAGGGGAGTTTACGGGGGTAATCATTTATTTGGCGGAAACAGCACCGTCCAAACATCGGGCCTTTTTAACAAGTTTTGCAGGGACCATTGCCAATCTCGGATTTTTACTGGCGGGAATTGTTGCGGCCTTGTTGGTCCATATTTTAAGCCCTCTGCATTTTCAGGAGTATGGCTGGCGTCTTGCGTTTTTTATGGGAGGGGCCATTGGAGGGCTGATTTTTTGGACTCAGCGGCGCCTGCATGAAACAGGGGTATTTCTGAGTATGCAGGCGACACGATCTTCTGAAGAAGGTGATTCTTTTTGGATGGTCTTAAAAACCACTTGGCGGTCGATGTGTTTGACGGTAGGGCTTGCGATGCTAGGCGCCGTGCTCTACTACATGAGCTTTGTCTATTTGTTTAGTTTGCTGCAGGAATTAGGGAGGCCAAAGTCTGAGGTCTATATCTTGCAGACGGGATTTTTGATTTTAATGCTCATATTAGTCCCCATTGGGGGGGTGTTGTGTGATTATTGGGGGCGCAGAAAAAGCTTTTTGATGGTGGCCGGGGGGGTCTTTATTTTTGCCTTGCCTGCGTTGCATTTATTGTTAAGTGGCCATTTGCCAGAGATTTTGCTCGGATTGCTGATTTTGGTGGTTTTGAGTTCATTAGAGCAAGGGACAACCTCGATTACGGTCGTTGAGCAATTCCCCGCACGGATGCGCTATGCAGGGCTATCGTTTAGTTATAACATGACGCAGGTTTTATTTGGAGGGACCGCGCCCATGATTGCTGCATATTTAAGTTTTATGAAGCAAAATGCTCTAGGGCCAGCCTTATACTTGATGTGCATTGCAGCGGGGACATTTTGGTGCAGTATGCTCTTTTTAAAGCAGTTGCCACCGCTTAGTTTGAGGAGGTAAATGAAGATGTGTTCAGCGATTTTGGTCACAGGGGGGGCGGGGTATATTGGCTCGCATACGGTTGTGGAACTCCTTGCCGCAGGCTATGAGCCCATTATTGTTGACAATCTTTGTAATGCGCGGCGTGAGGTGCTGACACAACTTCAGCAACTGACCGGGGTGAAGATTACTTTTTATGAGCGGGATATTCAAGATCAAGCAGGAATGGTGGAGATTTTACAAAAGCATGCGATTCAAGCAGTGATTCATTTTGCAGCATTAAAGGCAGTAGGGGAGTCAACAGAGCAGCCAGAACGTTATTTTGCAGGCAATATCAGTAGCAGTATCAGTCTGATTCAAGCCATGCAGCAGGCAGGAGTGAATCAAATTGTTTTTAGCTCCTCTGCTACAGTTTATGGTTTGCCTAAAACGTTGCCGATTGAGGAGACTGCTCCCATTGAAACGCTGAGCCCCTACGGCACCACCAAAATCGTCATTGAGCGTTTGCTGAATGATATGGCGCAATTTCGAAACTGGCAGGTGATTCATCTGCGCTATTTTAATCCTGTGGGGGCGCATCCATCCGGCCTGATTGGCGAGCGTGTGGTAGGCAAGCCCAATAATTTATTGCCCTTTCTCTGTCAAGTTGCAAAAGGAGAGCGGCCTCATCTGGCGATTTTTGGTCAAGATTATCCTACGCCTGATGGCACTTGTGTTCGCGACTATATTCACGTGGTAGATTTAGCCAAAGCGCATGTGAAAGCTTTAAATAAAATCGGCACTTTAGAGGCGCCTGTGGCCTATAATTTGGGAACCGGACGGGGCTATTCTGTATTGGAGTTGCTTCATACATTTGAAAAAGAAACTGGCGTGACGGTGCCTTATGAATACGCCGCACGTCGTCCCGGTGATGCGCCGGCCTGTTATGCTAATCCTGCTTTAGCAGAGTCGGAATTAGGTTGGGTGGCTGAACGGGATTTGGCCGAGATGATGCGAGACGCTTGGCGTTGGGAATGCGCGTCAATGCACTCTGAGATGACGTAAAAGGGTCGAGCTTGTGTTTCTTTAAAAATGCGAAAGACATATTCTGCAACGATCCCGAGCGAAAGCAAAATCAGACCCCCAAAAAAACTCAACAACAAGACCATGCTGGTCCAGCCGGCCACGGTTTCATGCGCAAAAAAAGCATAGAGACTATGAATGCCCGCAACAAGGGCAATAAACATCGATAGAAGGCCGCTACCATGAATAAAGGCGATGGGCGTTTCCGAAAAGCCAAAGAGGGCGTCTTTGGCGAGGCTAAACATTTTCTTTAAAGTGTAGTGAGTGGTGCCAAACTGACGGGCATCGCGCTGGTAGGGGATCACGGTTTTTTTAAATCCGGCCCAAGCGACTAAGCCCCGTAAAAAACGTGAACGTTCTGGGCAAGCATTTAAGACATTGACCACTTTGCGGTCTAGGAGGTAAAAATCTCCTGCGTCAAGCACAATCGGGACTTGTGTCATCCTGGCCAACAGGCGGTAAAATAAGCCGGCTGTCAGGCGTTTAAACAGCGTTTCTCCCAGGCGAAGGTCTCGTTTGGCAATCACAATTTCTGCGCCCTGTTGCCAGGCCTGGGCCATGTTGCAAATTAATTCAGGAGGGTCTTGCAAGTCAGCGTCCATTACAATTACAGCGCGACCTTGAGCAGCATTTATCCCTGCGGTGATTGCCGCTTGATGGCCAAAATTACGTGAAAAATTAATGAGTTTGTACTTTGGAGAGGCTAAAACTAAGGAGTGTAATAAAGCAGCGCTTTCATCCTGGCTGCCATCATTGACAAAAATCACTTCGAGTTCGAGATCGTGGGGCAATTGCTGTTGCAGATCAAGTAGGCGTTTTGCAAGATGGGGGACGGTTTGAGCTTCGTTATAAACAGGTAAAACCAGAGAGAGGTCGATCTGTGTCATCCATTTTGTCCCGCAGCGTTATCATGCGAAAAGAGTAGGGAATTCTCCGGGCGAAGTCAATCTATTTCAAACCAGATCCGTATGCGTTTGTCCTGATTCTTGCGCAGTGTTGCTCGCCGTAGACATAAAATTTTGCTATGATAGCCTTCTATTTTAAGGGGGGCTTATGTTTTATCCACTCAGTTTGGCGCTGGGCTTACGTTATACGCGAGCGCAGCAGAAAAATCACTTCATTTCGTTTATTTCTTTGATCTCATTGCTTGGAATTGCTTTGGGTGTGATGGTGCTGATTACGGTGCTCTCGGTGATGAATGGCTTTGATCGTGAAATTAAAAATCGCATTCTTGAAATGGTGCCGCAAGTGACGCTCACGGGCCCCAGTGGCCAGTTGTCGGATTGGCAAAATTTGGCCCAAGCCTTGGTGGGGCAAGACCATGTTGTGGCGGCCGCTCCGTTTGTACAAGGGCAGGCCATGATTACAGGAGCTTCTTCTAATCCTGGATTTGTGGAGCTCAATGGCATTGATCCTGCTTTGCAAAGTGCGGTGTCACCCATTGCCTCTAAAATGACACTAGGTCAATTATCCAGTCTTGCACCGCATCAGTTTCATATTATTTTAGGGCAGGCTTTGGCTGAAGAGTTGGGGGTGACCCTCGGGGATAAAGTAACGGTTTATGTGCCACAGAGCAATTTTTCTCCTGCTGGAATCATGCCGCGCGTGAAGCAATTTACAGTGAGCGGTATTTTTGTGACGGGATATCAATTTGATAGCAGCTATGCGTTGGTGAATCTGCAAGATGCAGCCGCTTTGTTACAGTTGGGGCAAAACGTTTCGGGCTTGCAGTTAAAGCTCACGGACTTATTTTTAGCAGAGCAGGTTAGCGCAGATCTCAACATGGCCATGCCTAACTTGATGGCCTATACGTGGATTAGCCAGAATGCGAATTTTTTTGCGGCCTTGACAATGGAAAAAGTCATGATGTTTTTAATCTTGACGCTGATTATCGCTGTGGCAGCGTTTAATATGCTCGCGTCTTTGGTAATGTTGGTGACCGATAAAAAGGCGGATATTGCCATTTTAAAAACCATGGGTTTATCCACGCGACAGATTATGGCTGTGTTTATGATTCAGGGGACGATAATTGGCTGTTTAGGGACGGTTTTAGGCGTGATTTTAGGGGTGGTTTTATCTTGGAATGTCACGCGTTTAGTGAATGAAATTCAGGCGTTATTTCATGTGCAATTTTTAAGTGCCAATGTGTATTACATTGATTTTTTGCCCTCTTACTTGGAGTGGTCAAATGTCATTTTGATCGGCTTTTTAGCCTTGCTCATGAGTTTTTTGGCCACGCTCTACCCCGCGTATAAAGCATCTCGAATTAATCCAGCGGAGGCGTTGCGCTATGAGTAAGTTGATTTTAGAAGTCACAGGGTTATGCAAGGCATACCGCGAAGGCAAGATGGTGACGCCTGTCTTGCAGCAAGTTAATTTTAATTTAGCCGAACAGGAGAGCGTCGCTATTTTTGGGGCTTCGGGTTCAGGCAAAAGTACTTTTTTGCAATTATTAGGTGGGTTGGATGGGTTTGATCAGGGCGAAGTGAAGCTATTTGGTCAGGCGTATTCTGGCTTAAGTGATGCTGAAAAGACGGCTTTGCGGGAGGAGCGAATCGGTTTTGTTTATCAATTCCATCATCTTTTGCCAGAGCTCACCGCGCTTGAAAATGTGATGCTGCCGTTGATGATTCGCAAGCAAAATCAAGCTCAAGATAAATTGCAGGCCGCACTGATTTTAGAACAAGTGGGATTGGCTCATCGCCTGCGCCATAAACCTGGGGAGTTATCAGGAGGGGAGCGTCAGCGGGTCGCAATTGCACGGGCTTTGGTAAAAAAGCCCAGTCTGATTTTAGCCGATGAGCCCACTGGTAATTTGGATAAAAAATCGCGTGAGCAAGTCATGAATTTAATGTTGGAAATGAGTCACAACAATCAAATTGCGTTGATTTTAGTGACTCATGACGAATCCTTTGCCCATCAGATGAATCGAGTTTTGATTATGGATGATGGGCGTTTGCGCGAGCCTAGTTAAGTTTATTTTTCTAGTAAAGGTTCTTCTAATAATGAATCAGGCTCTTTGGCAGCGCCAGTCTCCGTATGAGGAAGCGGAGCTGTACGGCAATCACGCAGTGCGCGCGTCAGGGTGTGTCCCGCGGCAAAAGGGGCGCACACTGTATAACAGCATATTTTGCCGCCTGTATCATGAGTGGGTAGGGGGTTTTGGCCCCAGTAACCTTCCGCTGCTCCTTCTACCACTTCACCTGCAACGGTAGGTGCAATAGTAATCAAGGCTGCTTTGAGGCATGAGGCCTTCATGAGGCAGCAAGGGCAAAGCATTGCGGCAGTGACTGCGGTAACGCATATTGCCATCCGTGCGTTCGAGTGGCGGGGTTCTTTTGTTTCATCATAATCTACTGCAACTGTGCCGCGACCACAACAATCTCCAATAAATTGACCTAGGTCAACGGGTTGTTTTGCTGAGGGGTGGGGGGTGTCTATTTCAAATTGATCGGGTTTGTTTTCAGGGGTATGCATTATTTTTGGCTCCTAAATTAATTTTTAAATATGATTTTATTTTATATTAAAATAAAAATATGTAAAGCTTTTTTTTGACACGCAAAATAAACAGTTGCATTTTAAATCTGATTAATTTAAGATCTCATTAAGGTGTCGCAAACCGTCTTTGGGATGAAAATGCAGCAGGGGTTACCTTTCCCCTCGCGAGCTTTTTTTTCTTGGAGTGGGTGGTTGTGGGGGAGGTTAAGCCCGATCTTGATTTCCCTCAGGCTGCTCAACTGGAATCATGAAACAGTTTCCGGTATAGTAGGGGCGATTGTTTGCATTTAGGAGTTGAACCACAATGACCACTCATGCCACGCGTGAAATGGATCGATCACATCTTACTTTTTTACATTGGAAGGTTTGGTTCTTGTCCGCCATGGGGATCTTTCTGGATGGTTTTGATCTTTTTATTATTGCTGTGGCTTTGCCGCTGATTCAAAAAGAGTTTTCTCCTGGGCCTGCTTTATTGGGCTTGATTGGTGCTGCGGCACCACTCGGTTGTATTTTGGGGGCCACTATCTTTGGGCGCTTTACTGATCGGCTAGGGCGACGAACCATTCTATTGATTGATTTGATGTTCTTCGTCGTGTTCGCAGGTTTATCAGCGATCGCTTGGAGTGCAGCTTCTTTGATTGTTTTTCGTTTCTTGCTGGGGATTGGTATTGGTGCAGATTATCCTGTCTCCTCCACATATATCACGGAAAATATGCCTTCACGCCTGCGGGGGCGGATGTTGGTGGGCGGCTTTGGTTTTCAAGCTTTGGGCATGTTAAGTGGTGCGCTATTAGGTATTATCGTGCTCAAGCTTTATCCGGATGTGAATTCTTGGCGTTATATTTTAGGCTTTGCTGTGATCCCTGCTATTATCATTTTGCTCTGGCGCCTGACCTTACCTGAAAGTCCACGTTGGTTGATTAATCAAGGGAAGCATGAAGAAGCTGCAGAAGTGGCGTCAAAAATGACAGGCAAAAAGATCAACATCGATGCGATCAAAGTTTCCGTACATTCTACCTTCCGCGATTTGTTTTCACGTCGTTATATCGGGCGCACTATCCTGACCGCTTGTTCTTGGTTTTTAATGGATGTGGCTTTTTATGGGGTGGGTCTGTTTACCCCCTTGATTTTGGCTAGCATGGCCTTTAGTCACGGCGGTGACTTTATCCAGCAAGCCCTGTCAGCGATTTATGGTTCGACCTTCACTGAAGTCTTTTTGGTGCTTGGGGTATTGATTTGTGTGTTTTTGGTCGATCATATTGGTCGGATCAAATTACAGACCTGGGGATTTTTTGGCATGGCCATTGGGCTTTATATTCTTGCTGCATCAAGCTTAATTCATAATCCTCACCAGCAGTTACTGGCGATTTTTACTGGGTTTATCTTTTTCTTCATCACTTTAAATATCGGGCCCAATCCTACCACCTTTCTTTTGCCTGCGGAGATGTTTCCAACCCATTTGCGTGCAACGGGGCATGGCTTTGCCTCTGCCGCTGGTAAAGCAGGAGCAGCGGTGGGGATCTTTATCCTACCTATTTTAAAAACCACTTACGGTTTGCCTGTGACGATGCTGATTATGGGGTCAGTCTGTTTGGTTGGGTTTTTGCTGACTGCGATTTTAGGCTTTGAAACCAAGGGTAAATCGCTAGATGATATTCAACGTATTGAATATGAAATGAATGCAGCAGAGGTCAGTTTGATTTATGTGCAAGAAGATATCAAGCGTTTAGCCGATGATTTAAAGCGTGTGGAAGGCGCCTTGCATACTGCGCTCCAAGAAATGCGGCGTTTTAATAAAGTCAAAAAATCATCAGGACATGAATAGCCCATTCTTTAAGGTCTTCTTGAGTTGTTTGCTGTTATGGCTTTGCTCAAGGCTGATTTTGCTTGGGACTGCGCTGGGTCTGCACGCATGGATGCATTCCTCCATCCCGTTACCCTCTTTGTTTGGGATTTTAGATAGCACTTGGTATTTATCAATTGTGACTGAGGGCTATGATGTGGTGCCGCGCGCCTTTACCCATCATGCTAACTATGTTTTTTTCCCTTTGTTTCCCTTGCTGATTAAATTATGCAGTATAATCTGTCATCTTTCCCCGCTGATTGCGGGCTATATAGTCAGTAATGGCTGTTTTTTAGGGGCATTGATTTTGTTTCGTCAGTGGTTGGCGGCGCATTTTGATGTTAAAACGGTGCAGACCGCCACCTGGTTGCTGGCGTTTAGTCCTTACAATGTTTATTTTATGGCGATTTATACTGAAAGTTTGGCCTTGTTGTTGATGCTTGCGTGTTGGATTGCTGCAGAAAAGCGTGCTTGGAAAGCAGCAGCAACGGCTGGCTTTTTGTTGGCGCTTTCCCACCCCAATGGTGTATTGATGCTTTTCCCTTTGCTGTGGTTTGTTTATGATGAGTGGGAGCAAGGGGGAGCCTGGAAGCAGGCTTGGCCTATTTTGTGCATTCCTTTAGGGTTGCTGGTATACATGGCTTATCTTTATGTTCATACCGGTGATGCGCTTGCTTTTGCACATAATATGAGGGCTTGGCATCGTCCTGGTTGGTCTTGGGCTGATTTTGTGCCAGAGGTCATGGCGCATGCAGAAGGGCAAGCTTATAATTTGATGATGTATTTCATTGGGATCGGCTTTTCGTTTTTTTTATGGCGTCGAGGCTATGCCAAGGAGGCGATGATCATGCCCCTTTTTACAGTTATGGCTTTAGGATCCGGCAGCTTTGTTTCTCTAGCGCGCTATACTGCAACGCTCTTTCCCTTTTATCTTGCCTATGCGCTTTTGGTGCAAGGGTCTCTGTATCGTTGGGGATTTGTCGTGCTCAATTACATCGGTTTTGGGATTTTAAGCCTCTACTGGTTTTTAGAGTCTCCCCAAATTTATTAGGCATTCTTTTTTAGGCGCACCGAGCGTTTCCCTTGCTTAGGCAGGAATACTGCGGCCAAAACTAAAGCCGTGGTGACCACCAAAATCATAATTGTAGCCAAAGCGTTCATCTCAGGCGTGACGCCATTGCGAATCGTCGCATAAATAAATAAAGGCAGGGTTGTGGTATCCGGGCCACTGACAAAAGAAGTGACCACCAAATTATCGATAGAGAGGGTGAATGAAAGGAGCCAAGCGGCAACCAAAGCCGAGCTAATTTGCGGCAGGGTAATTAAGAAAAAGGTTTTGGCTGGGCGCGCCCCTAAATCCATCGCGGCTTCTTCGATGGAACGATCAATCTGGCCAAAGCGGCTTTGAATGACCATAGTGGCATAAGCGGTGCAAAAGGTAGTGTGAGCGATCAAGATAGTGCCAAAGCCATAGCTGTTAGGGAAGCCCGTTAAATCATTGAGTCCCATAAACAAGAGCAAGAGGGAAAGCCCCATGACAATGTCCGGCAGCACAATTGGGGTAATGCTCATGCCATAGAAAAAAGAGCGTCCAAAAAATAGGCCATAACGGCGTAAAGCCACGGCGGTAGCAGTGCCTAAAATTAAAGCCAGGGTAGAGGCTGCGACGGCAATTTCAATGCTCAATGCAGCAGCTTGCAATACGGTACTATCTGTAAACAAAACCTGATACCAGGCTGTGGAAAACCCTCCCCATAAATTCACCAGTTGTGAACTATTGAACGAATAAATAATCAACAAGATAATGGGGATATAAAAAAAGAGTAAACCCAAAATGAGTGCTAGTCTCAGAAAAAATCCATTTTTCATGATCTGCCCTCCGCTTTTAATTGAATTTTCTGCAGCCAAACCAAGGGGAAGACTAAAACCAGCATCATGAGGACAGCCAAGCCTGCGGCAACACACCAATTATTGGCTGTGAAAAATTCTTGCCAAATGACATTCCCAATCATCACGGTATTAATGCCTCCCAATATCTGTGGAATGACGACCTCTCCCACAGAAGGAATAAAAACGAGCAGAGCCCCGGATAGAACGCCAGGTAAAGATAAAGGGAGCGTAATGCGGAAAAACGTCACCGCAGGGTGGGCGCCCAGGTCATAAGCCGCTTCAATATAAGAGCGATCCAATTTAACGAGGGTAGCATAGAGAGGCAAGATAAAAAAAGGCAAATAACCATAGAGCATGCCTAAATACAAGGAGAAGGGGTCATAGATCATGCGAATCGGCATGTGAATCAGATGCAAATGCAGTAAGAATTGATTCACCAAGCCATTGATTTGAAGAATATTAATCCAAGCATAAGCACGGAGTAAAAAAGAAGTCCAATAGGGCAAAACAACCAATAAAAACAAAAAATTACGCAAACGAGGCTGCGAAACCACAATGGCATAGGCAATCGGGTAGCCCGTCAAAATACACAGTAGGGTAGTAATAAACGCAACCTTGATCGAGGAAAGATAAGCGAATAAAAATGCGCCATGGGTGAAAATAAAATGATAATTTCCGAAATTCAAAGAGATTGTCATCATATGGTTGGAAAAACTCAGCAACTGTGTATAGGGCGGGCTTGCAATCACTGGTTCGGCAAAGCTAATCTTGATCACATACAGAAAAGGGATGAATAAAAACAAAACAAACCACAAATAGGGCGGAATGATCACCCAGCAACGGCGAATCTTAGCCAAGCGATTGTAATATTCAACAGAGTGTTTCATGAGTTTAAAACCATGATGTTGTTGGACTCCCAAGTTAGGTAAACCATATCATCCCAAGTAGGATTGTCATTTTTTCGCTCGATATTAAAATCGGTGGCTTTGACGACAGTTTGATTGGGTAAAACTACATGATAGGTCGAGAGTCCGCCTAAATAAGCAATTTGACTGACGCGGCCTTGCATGCAGTTGATTGGCTTTTCAGGGTTAAAGTCAGCAGGGGCCACCTTGCTGATTTCGACTTTTTCGGGGCGCACAGCGACCCAGATGTCCTGGCCGACTTCGCCTTCTACCTTGTGATCAATATAAAATTGGCAGTTGAGGTCCAGTGGTTCGATGATGGCTTGTTCATTTTCATTGCTGATGAGTGTGCCTTCGAAGAGATTAGTGGTTCCAATAAAATTAGCGGTAAAGCGATTGTTGGGGAATTCATAAATTTGGGTGGGCGTACCGACTTGTTCCAACGTGCCTTTGTTTAAAATTGCAATACGGCTTGACATGGTCATCGCCTCTGCTTGATCATGGGTAACCACCACAAAGGTCATGCCCAATTTCTCCTGGATGTCCACGAGTTCAAATTGCATTTTATCGCGCAGCTTTTTGTCGAGTGCAGAAAGAGGTTCGTCCAGCAGAATGACTTTGGGGCGCTTGGCTAAACAACGGGCCAGCGCCACGCGTTGACGTTGGCCGCCAGAGAGTTGATGAGGCTTGCGCTTGGCATATTCACTCATTTGGACCAATTCCAAAACCTCTGCCACACGTTGTGTAATTGCTTGCGGAGGCAGACGATCTTGTTTCAAGCCAAAGGCAATGTTGTTTTCCACTGACATGTGCGGGAAAAGCGCATAGGATTGAAACATCATGTTGACTGGTCGCGCATAGGGAGGCATATGCGACATATCCACGCCATCGATATAGATTTTGCCATTGGTGGGCATTTCAAAACCAGCCAGCATCCGCAGTAGCGTCGTTTTGCCTGAACCAGATCCCCCTAAAAGCGAAAAAAATTCGGTAGGGTAAATTTCCAAGCTGACGTTATCTACAACAATGTGATCTTCAAAAACTTTGCTGACATTTTCAATGCGAATAATAGGGGGTACATCGTAATTAATACTGGGGTTGGCCATTAATTTTCCTCCTTAATGCCATAGCGTACTTGAAGCCACATATCCGTCACTTGCTGCATCACAGCAGGCGGAGGGGTTAAGACGAGAAACAATTTTTGATTAATAAATTGGTCTGATGGATACACGTTGGGTTGTTGAAACAATGGGTTGAGATAGGGTTTTGAAGCTGGAACTTCATTCGGTGTATAAATCATATTGCTGGTCGCAGCAGCATTTTTAGGATCAAGCAAAGTATTGATAAATTGATAAGTGGCATCGGGATGGGGCGCATCTTTAGGCATGGCCATCATGTCAATTTCGATGGGAGCGCCACTTTTCGGGATCACGTATTGAATATGAATGTTTGAGTTGGCCTCTTTGGCAAATTGTTGCGCGCGGATGACATCGCCAGAATAGCCAATCACTAGACATAAATTGCCACTTGCTAAATCAAAGATGTAATTGGAATTGCTAAAATAAGTGAGATAAGGGCGAATTTTGAGCAAATAATCTGTGGCGCGTTGATAATCTGCAAGTTGAGTGCTGTTGGGGTTAAGCCCTAGATAATGTAAAGTCACGCCGTAGATAATTAAAGGGGTATCATAAAAAGATACACCACATTTCTGCAGCTTGGATAAATATTTTGGATCCAAGGCAAATTGCCAATCATCGATATTGACATTAGGTCCTAAAACTTTACGCACTTCATCAACATTGTAACCGATGCCAATGGTCCCCCAATCGTAGATAATGCCGTAGGTATTGCCTTTGTCAATTTCAGCGGTTTTTTGGAGGAGTGAAGGGCTTAAATTTTTGTAGTTGGGAATTTTGCTTTTATCAAGAGGCTGAAAGAGCCCTGCTTGAATTTCAACTTGCATGTCGCGAAGCGTCGGGACAACAAGATCCAGGCCATTATTTTGTTGCAGGAGTCTTGCTTTGAGCATATCCTCATCGCTAAAGAAAGTTTGGTTGATTTGAATCCCGGTTTGCTTTTCGAAGTTCGTGACCACATTGGGGTCAATCCAGATGGCCCAATTCAGAAAATTGACCTCCTTTGCAGAATCAGCAAAACTGACTCCGGCTAAAACAGATAAAAGGCCAGCAGAGGCCCAGCGACCGAGGGGTTTCAATCCATTGTGCTCCCATTACAAAATATGGGGGATTTATACCATGATTTAAAAAAAGATGCTAGAGGAAAATAATACCCATTCCC
>JAJZUD010000024.1 GCA_021848625.1 Pseudomonadota bacterium | reverse complement strand
AATGGTTCCGGCTGGAGCTGTTGAGCCTCAACCACAAGTTTTCTTGCGGGCGCGTTGTAGGCCTGGCAATTTTAATGCTCCTGATTTTGGTCAAAGAAGAGGGTGATACGTGTATACAAGTTGCAGAAGTGGTGAATGACAAAATGAACAGTTTCAAAGAGTTTTACCCCTATTATCTCAATGAGCATACACATCCTACCTGTCGGTTACTCCATTTTATGGGCAGTTTGCTTACTTTAATTGCGTTGATTTTGGTGGTCATGTTTCGATTTTGGTGGGGCTTGATTGTTTTGCCGATCATTGGCTATAGCTTTGCTTGGGTGGGGCATTTTAAGTATGAAAAAAATCGCCCTGCAACTTTCAAGTACCCGTTGTACAGTTTAATGGGGGATTGGAAGATGTTTTGGGATTTGTTATGGCGGAAAATTTGATGCAATTTCGTTTCAACCCTTTCTTTGGATTGGTGTGAATTGCCGATTGACTCAATATTGATTTTTCAGTAATCTTGAAGGATGAAAAGAACATTCACCCAGATTATAACAGTGGCTATTCTTGCAGTGGCAGGGGCGGCTTTTGCCTCAGAACATAGCCCCCCTGGAAATGCTGGGCATGCAATTCAAGGGCTGGCTATTTCAGTAGGCTCTTCTTCTACAGCAACAGAGTCTACAGCTCCTCCTCCAGAAGGTACAATTAGCATGACAGAAATCTTGAATGAAATAGGAGCGCTGACTAGTCAGGAGGGTCAAACTCTTGCACAACAACAAATATCAGAAAGAGATGCAGTTAAGCTGCAGGCACAAGATACGCTTAATCAGGCCACAGGTATGATGCAAGGCGCAAATATGATGATGACCATGGCTACAGTCGAATTAGCGCTGTCTGCTGCGACAACGGGGATGAGTGTTTCAGGAATAGGGGAGGCCAGTAAAGAAGGCGACCAAGCAGAATTAAGTGCAGAATCTCAATCTGAACTCAGCATTGAAGCACAAGAGTCAAAACTTTTTCAGATTCAGTGGGATTTGTAAGAGCCAGAAAGAGCCCTTTTAACTTATAACTTACAAATGGTGCGGGAGAGAGAATCGAACTCTCACGCCATCTCTGGCACCGGATTTTGAGTCACTACAAGAGCTATGTTTTACAACACTCGGCAATCAAATGCAATAGAAAATACAGCTTCTTATTAGTGGGGGTCTTGTTGGGGTTTTTTGTGCTTTTCGGTCTGTTTTGACCTGGCAGTGTCCCTGTAGTGTCCCAGACTTTGGAATGAAAAGTCCGTTTTTTACTTTTCTATTTTAATTGTTATTGTTCTTGTATTTTGTGCATTACGGAAGGACTTTTTTAACAAACTCCGATTTTAATTGCATGGCTCCGATACCGGGAACTTTACAATCAATATTGTGATCTCCTTCCACGAGTCGTATACCTTTGACCTTGGTGCCTACTTTTATCACGGATGAAGTGCCTTTCACTTTTAAGTCTTTTATCACGGTAATGTCATCGCCGTCTGCAAGAATAACGCCATTGCTATCTTTGACCACTGCTTCATGAGAATCGACTGCATCAGGTATTTTTGGCCATTCATGGGCGCATTCAGGGCAGATAAAAAGGAGGTTGTCTTCATAGGTGTATTCAGAATTACATTTTGGGCAGGCTGGAAAAGTGCTCATTTGTTAGTGGTGTCCTGTTTTATCTAATCTAATAGTTCGTTGCATACTAACACATCTTGTGTGCATTTTGATGGCATTATTCTTTTGAAACTTTCCAGTGCCATTGCATAGCTTGGTTTTTGTTGATCAAAGACCATTGTTTGGACAAAGTCACTCCAGTAATGCTCCCATTTTGAATCAGATTCTAATTCCACAAGTGCCCGTTCAATTTCAGAGGTGGGGTCCTTGTGATATTGGGCATTGTGAGATTTAAATTGTTCCCGGTCTTGTTGGATAATCTCGGTAATCAAGTTTAAAAAAGGCTGCTTGAGACTGCCTTGTTCTTGCATTTTGTAGAGGTCATACAAGTGTCGCACCAAATTTGGGTCTTGGTGTCCGCTTTGTCGCGTCATCGTTGCAACTCGCCTGGTCAAAGCAACCCATTTTTCGGCAGCTGTTTCTTCAAGCGACATCACCTCTACCTGAAATTGAGGGTGAATAATTTTGTCACCGATAGTCTCTCTGATTAACGTAGTGACTGGCTTTGTGATGCTGGGAGTACGTAATTCGCCCAAAAAAAATTCCAAGGCTAAATGGGGTTTGAGTGCTTGTGCTATTGGGAAAATAGTGGGGTGGGTGGCAATGAACATAATAAACTGCCCTTCATTGCGCACAGTGATATCACTTTCATTAATCAGAAAGCCTGAGCTTTCAAGTCCTTCAATCAGTTGTTTTCGAAAATTACGTAGAAAACGGCGCTGTTGTTCGTTGCTGAAGTGCTGACCTTCCCGGCGGATAATTCGAAAATCACAATCTTCACTCATTCTCTGGACGATGCGATGCGCCTTGGCAAGGGCCGTACCACCTTGAAAAACCAGCTTAAAATGGGGGCTGTCAATGTTAATCAGGGTCTCAATAGCCAGAGTCACATACAGGTCTTTTTCTACCACGTAGGGCTCATTCAGGCCCAGCCGTTCAGAGGTAATGCTGACAAGCTCTTCGAGTGTAGCTTGGTCTGAAATATACCTATTCAAAACGTAACTCCATTCCACGATAAGATAGTTGGCGTCGAAAGCGCGTATTCAGTTTGGTTGCCGGATTAGCTGGGACCTGTTGACTTTTGCCGAGGCGATAATCCTCTTCAGCAGCCGAGCAATTCCAGGCAATGCCTAAACGGGTGAGGGCTTCGCGAGCAACTGCTAAAAAGCCACCTGGCAAATACAGATCGTCAGTGATCGTTGATTTTCTTGTTTTAGCATAAATGCCGTAGCCTAATTTGACGATCAGGCCTTCTTTGACTAAATCTTGTAGTGCTCGGCTAACCTGACGACCGCTTCCTAAATCCTCAATATCCTGGCGTAAAACAGTTGTTGATGGTAACTGTTTAATACGTTGCAGTGCTTTATAGCGAGTTGTATCTTGTGCTCTGACTTTCATATCAAAATTCCTTTGCCAATACTAGACAATTAGATTATAACATAAATTGTCAAAAATAGACAATTAAACTGAGGGTGGCAGTTTGGATGATCCAGCGTTTTGCGTCACTTAAGCGCTCAAAGCTGGCAGTTTGAGGGGGAAATCCGGCAAGGCGAATTTTTGCACGATAACCGGTATAACCGTCTGAAGAACTGTCCCACGGCGTGGATTTTAGTCTAAACTTAAATCTGTAACGTCGCAAAAAGTCTTGGAAAATCAATGGTGCCGGGAGAGAGAATCGAACTCTCACGCCATCTCTGGCACCGGATTTTGAGTCCGGCGCGTCTACCAATTCCACCATCCCGGCATTGAGGAGTGTCATTATAGCGAAAGGATGCGCCTTGTCAAGCAAAAGATAAAATTTTCCAGGCAACAAATTCTGCGACAAACTCCAGCGTCTCTTGTCCTCTTAATAGTACCGTGCTTTCGAAATGATGTGATTTTTTGCGATGGGTAATCTCAACTTCAAAATGGGTTGTGGCCTGTTCTGAAGATCCAGACCAAAAATGCTCTAAGCCTCTAATGTCTACCTTAAAATCAGCCTCAGCTGAAGTGGGAAAGTGCAGCAATTTTTCTGTTTGTAAGGAGCTGATTTTTTGCAAAAAGTAGCCCCGAGTCGCTGCATCATCAATGTGCAAAGTTTGTTTGGTTTGTGTAATGAAGTCGATCAGTTGTTGTGTCAATGGTATGTTTAAGTGCGTGACAAAATAAGGGCGAACAATCATCTCCACTTGCGCTAAAATTTTATTGTGATATTTGATATAAGGATCGAGCATAAGCTTGACATCAATGAACGGATAATGTGCGCGATAGGCAAACTCTAAGTGGTATTCCGCGGCTAATTTCTCTAGGGCTTCGGCAATAGTGGATTCGCCCACGCCTAACAAGCGCCAGCGAAAGAGGCGCAATGAACTATTGAAGCCACTGGCTTGTAATTGAGGTAAGACATATTCCTTAAACATGGGCAGGCATTCGCCAGGTGGGCCTGGAAGCATAAAGAGCAGTTTGCCTTCAATTTCTAAAGAGCATCCATCAGCAGTGCCATGAGGATTGGGAAGAATTTGAGCTGTAGCCGGAAAAAAAGCCTGTTGGCGATTATTTTGTGGCACAATATGAATCTGGCGTTTGGCAAAACGATCCACGATTTTTTGCCAACTTGGCTCATAAAAGACTAATTTCTGTCCTGCAAGATTAGCCACGGCCAAACGAGTGACATCATCTGAGGTTGGGCCAAGGCCACCAATGGTCAATATGGCATCATGGCGCTGTAGTAAAAAGCTGAGGCTGGCTTCTATGTTGGATTCGTGATCATCGCAAATGAGGTGTTCTCCAATATCCATCCCCCATTCTTGCATTAACGCAGCAAGCGCCGCACTATTGGAATTGATAATTTCTCCTGTAGTGATTTCGGAGCCAGTAACCAGAAATCCAACGCGTTTACGCACATTTTTGTTCATGTAAACACTCCTCAACTTGATGTTCTTCAACTTGAATGGTGGTGTGGTTAATATTAAAGTCATGGGCCAGTTTTTGACTCATTGCTTGACGCATTTCAGGGCTAAAATTTCCCTCTGGGCGAATTAAGTGAACAGTCAGGGCATTTTCAGTAGTGCTCATCGCCCAAATATGAAGATCATGTAATGCAGTCACACCTTCCAAACTAAGCAAATATTCATTCACTTTAATAAAGTCAATATCACGCGGGACCCCATCTAGAGAAAGCTCAATCGTGTGTTTGAGCAAGCGCAAACTGTTTTTCAAAATAAACAGAGTGATGATCAGGCCCACAATGGGGTCGAGCAGATTCCAATGGGTAAAATAGAGCGCCACACCCGTCAATAAGACTGAAAACGAAATGATTGCATCATAGAGTAAGTGCAAATAAGCGCTTTTGATATTAAGGTCGGATTTACTTTTTTTGAGAAAAAATAAAGCACTGCCGCCGTTAATGAGAATACCAATAAAGGCCACCAGCATAACTGGAACGGGCATCACTGCAGCATGAGTAAAGAATAGGTGATCAACGGTTTCAGCCAAAATGAGCGTACAGGCCACCACTAATAAAATGGCATTCACCAAAGTAGCGAGAATAGTGCTTTTTTTATAGCCATAGCTATAGGTCTCAGTGGATTTTTTTTGGGCTAAAAATAAAGCCATCCATGAAAATCCTAATGCCAGTACATCACTAAAATTATGACCTGCATCAGCTAATAAGCTGGTGGAATGCGAAAAATATGCGTAGAAAATTTGCAGAATCGTAAAGCCACCGTTTAAGAGAATGGCCGCAAAAAAAGCCAAATGCGAAGAGGGCGTAGCATGCGCATGTCCCGCATGGCTATGTCCATGATGATGGCCGTGGTCATGGGTGTGGCCTGAGTTTGTATGATTATGCTCGTGATGATGCGGATGAGCCACTGTTGGTTTCTCCTAATTTGTAGTGTTTGCGGCAAACGGACACATAAGACTCATTGCCGCCAATTGCAATTTGTTCTCCCATAGCAATCGGTAGGCCTTTCTCGTCCAAGCGAAGCACATGAGTGGCTTTGCGACCACAATGACAAATGGTCTTAATTTCGGTAAAGCTTTCCGCCCAGGCCATTAAATATAAGCTGCCGGGGAAAGGCTCTGCCTGAAAATCAGTTCTTAGTCCATACGCTAACACTGGAATCAATAACTTGTCAACAATTTCAGTGAGCTGAAAAACCTGATCTTTGCTTAAAAATTGTGCTTCATCAACTAAGACGCAATGTAACGGGCCTTTGGCCTGTTCTAATTCAGTTAAATGCAGTAAATCATCCTCTGGGGTAAAGGTGAGTGCGTCGGCTTCTAAGCCAATGCGAGAATAAATTTTGCCTACTGCAAAACGATCATCAATCTGAGGAGTTAGGAGCAGTGTGCGCATGCCGCGTTCATGATAGTTATAATTGGACTGCAGCAACGTGGTGGTTTTACCTGCATTCATTGCTGAGTAATAAAAGTGCAGCTTAGCCATGATGACGCCCAAAAAAGCCTTTTAAATAGGCATTGAGGTCAGTAAGTGGGCAGGATTCACGGGCACGTGTCTCACGTAAAAAGCTGATCTCAACCGTTGAATCCTGCAGAGAGAGCGCTAAGAGGGCCTCTGATTTCTCTGCGCGTTTAAACTGCGACTTAGGGCTTCCCCCACCGCAATTGAGAGCAACACGGAAGCCATTCTCGCGGAGTGTTTGTGCAAGCACCAAAGCTGCTGTTTCTTGACCTGATGTGCTCATGACGTAAAGTTCAGGTGCGTGGTTTGGAATCGGTAACTTGAGCGCTTCAATGAGTAGCAAGAGGCGCTCGACCCCCAAGGCAAAACCAAAAGCAGGAGTCGCCTGCCCACCTAATTCAGCCACCAGGCCATCATAGCGTCCGCCTCCACAGACTGTTGCTTGAGCCCCAAGTAGTTCTGTGGTCCACTCAAACACAGTATGGCTGTAATAGTCTAAGCCGCGCACCAATTTGGGATTGATATGAAACGGAATGCCTAATGCTTTTAAATAGGTCTGCAAGTTTTCAAAATGCAGGCGTGAATTCTCGCCAATGCAGTCTATTAAATGTGGGGCCTTTTCGAGGATGTGTTGCGTTTCGGGGATTTTGCTGTCCCAAATACGTAAGGGGTTAGTCTCTAAGCGGCGTGCGCTATCTTCATCTAACTCTGCTTTAAAGGGCAAAAGGTAATCGTAGAGGCGCTGGCGATAGGCTTGACGTTCTGCCAAAGTCCCAATCGTATTAATTTCTAAACGCAGGTGCGCTGCGATGCCCAATTTCTGCCAAAGTTGCTGCAGGAGGAGTAAGGTTTCCGCCTCGACGTCTGGGCTTGCAATTCCAAAAATTTCAACGCCGACTTGATAAAATTGCCGATAGCGGCCTTTTTGTGGACGTTCATGGCGAAACATTGGGCCAATATACCAAAACTTGCGAATTTGGTTGTGAATTAAGCCATTTTCCAGGCACGCACGGACGCAGCCCGCTGTTCCCTCAGGTCGTAGGCTTAGACTGTCTTCATTGCGATCCAAAAACGTATACATTTCCTTTTCAACCACATCCGTCGCATCGCCAATCCCTCGAGCAAACAATTCCGTTTTTTCGATAATAGGTAAGAAGATGAGTTCAAACTGATAAGTGCTAAATAGCTGTTCAATAATTTTTAAGGTATGTTGGAAAGAAGCCGCCTCTGGCCCAAACCAGTCTTTCATGCCACGCACGCTTTGGATCGTTTTCATATAATATCCTTGTTAACTCTGGGTGCTGGCTTGATATTTGACCGGAACAGGCGGGACGGCGTAGACATCATTAAACCCCGGCGGCGTCATAGGGGTGGCAGGGCCGGCAGGATAAAAATTTTGTCCGGGTGGAATCACTAAAGTCGGAGAAGTTTGAGGGGGCGTCAATCCCGCTGGGGTTTGCAGTGGATATTGGTTATAGACGGGTTGGGTGGTGTAATCCATTTCGCGATTGCGGAAGGGCCCTTTGGCTGCAAGGTCACTACAGGCGGTGAGGTTCAATATAACTAAGCTCAAAAATAAGCCGCGCGAAAGCAGTTGCATAGTGTCCAAATAATTCAATCAAGGTGGCAAAAGTATACCGCCATACAAAACCCATATCAAGTGAGTGCTCCCTTTGCAATCAGCATGCGGAAAGATTAATATAAAGCGCATTAGTTAAAAGGGGAAAAAGGATGCGTAATACAATTTTATCTTGGCTGGGTTTGGGGGTGGTCTCATTGGCTTTGTCAGGCTGTGCCGCAGCGCCTGTAGTGATTTTTGGTGGGGCAGCGGGTACAGGCACAGCCAATGTTGCGGGAAGTTCGGCGTCTGTGCCACAACAAGTGACGGACCTTCAAATTAAAAGTCAAATCTCAGGCATTGCGACACAGATGAAGATTGCTAATGCAAACCTGGAGCCGACAGTCTTTAATGGCATTGTGTTGCTCTTAGGTCAGGTACCAACCCAACAGGATAAAATCACGCTGGCAGAACGCATTGCCAAACTACCCAATGTAGTGATTGTTTATAATCAATTGACGGTGGGTCCGAATATTGCGTTTGCAACTTATGCGGATGACACGTGGATTACCAGTAAGGTCAAAGCCAATTTACTTTCAGAAGTGAATCCGTTGCATTTTGTCGTAGTGACACAAAATGGGGTGGTTTACTTGCTAGGGCAGGTGACGCCCGATGAAGGCAATAAAGCGGCTAAAATAGCAAGCCAAACTAGCGGAGTGGCGCGTGTGGTGAAAATCTTCAATTATATTAATCCTCCGCAAACGGCTGTCCCAAGTACCGTCCCGGCTGCAACGCCCGCTTCGGGCCCTAGTGCTGCACCCGCTACCGCATCGCCCGCGTCTTCTAGTCCAGCGCCCGCGACGGTTGCAGCGACGCAAAACTCAGGCATTCCAGACTATGCGCCTAATTATACAACGCCAGAGACGGCGCAGGTGGGCCCTGCGGCATCAGATTGATGTCCAGTTCCAGGTGATTTTATCGAGGATGCAGATGCAAAGGTTGCCTGGCTGGCAACAACAAGAAGGCGTGCAAGGTTGGCCGATGGCGTATGGCTGACTAGTCGAGGTGCTTGCTGTGTTTGATGTCTGGGTTTGCGGCAGCAAGTATAATAGATGATTGGACCTAGTATCGCAAAGGGGATACCAACGATAGAGATACAGAATATTCCAAAAAGGAGTCTGCCATTCCAAGTGGATTCAGACTCAGGTTTGATCCTCACTGCTGGGGCTAAGCTTTTGGCTTTTTCAAGCATTCTTGCCCCTGCCGTGGATAAGGGGGTCCTTTTTTCGTCATTTAAGATGCGATCCGCTGAAAAGGCGCCTTCATGATCTGTCATGAGCTGGCGTAAATGGGTGCCTGGTTGGTCCCACACCTGCAAATAGCGTGTTGCACTCACTAAAGAGTCAAGGGAATAAGCTTGGTGGAACTTTCTGCGTAAGTCTGCAGGGCTGAGTGGGGGTTGAGTGTTTTGAGATAACCAAATTAGACCCCCATCTTGCTGTTGTATGAGTTTTTTCAGTTCTGCTATTTGGGCTTCCGGATTGAGAAGATTCAGTCGATCTTTATTGTCCGTATAGGTTTCGTGAGTTAAACTCCGGCACAGCAAGGTGACTGCGTCCTTTTCAAAGTCAGCATATCGTTCTGCTTGCTGCGCGTTAATATGAAGCAACAACATCGCTAACTGATCGGGTGACTCTTTAATGGAGGGGGGGATCGTGTCGAGATTGGAGAGATCAATAGTGCTTACATCAACAAGGTGTTCCCGTTTATTCTGAGTCACGGTCTCGCGTAAGTGAACTTCAAAGAGATCTACCGTAGGGGCATTCATCCATTCATAGTATGCTGTTTCAGAAAGTGCCGTCAATAATTTGATTCGATCCCTTCTTAGCGCAGCATCTTCTCTTGCAAGCGGCGAGGTGACCACCAGGTGTTGGAAACTGAACCGAGGTTTAAAAGATTGTAGCTGAAGAGTCTTCCAGCTTTCATGACTGAAAGAATCTAATAATTCTCTTCGAGCCTTTTGCAGCAAATCTAAAACCTGATAGAGAGGTGATTTTGCTTGTGTTTCTGGAGGCAAAGACAATATGCACTCTTGTAATTGCAAGCGCTGCAGTTCCCCTAAATTAAAGCAGGCCATCAGTTCGAATTTAATCTGTTGTAAGCGCGCAGTCTCGTTTAAATTTTTTAAATGTAGGGCAAGATAAATCAAAGCCATTTGTTTTTCTAAAACGGATTGATTTTGGTCGCAGATACACTGTAAAACACCAGCGCTGAGGCCGATTGAAGTTTGACTTAGCAGTGCTTTTTTATATTCTGTAAGTTGCATAGCTTCTGCTTCGTCTGGTTCTTGCTGTAAAACAAAATCGGTGAAATCAACAGATGGCCAAAATGATTCTGGAATGTCCATAAGAGGAGGGGCTTCAACTCGGATCTCACAGCTTTCTTTCCATGCCTCCCACTCCCCCTCTCTCCATGGTGCTGGGTGGTTTTCTCCATTCGTAAAAGAAAGCGAAACACGCTCGGCCTTTGTTTCAGCGACACTTGTCGGTTGCCTTGACGCAGCCGCAGCAGGGGCTGATAAGGCCGGAGGATTATAGATATGCTGCAACTCCCTGAGTACATCATTGAAATAAGCTGCAGAAGACATTAAGGACTGTGGAATATGCACACTGGCAGCGACTAGCATTTGTTGGAGGGTGGCAGGAAGATTGAGCCTCTGTTCAATCTCCTGTATTTGCCGAATTATTTCATCCTCTCGCAGTTGCCACTGTATTTTGCTTTTTTCATAGTGTAAGCGCTGACTTTCGAGAGAGGAGTGGCTCATGCGTAATTTGCTTAAGTGCATTGCTAGAGAAGCTTTTTTCTCCTCTCGCAAGTGCCGCAAGTCTTGGTTCAGATTTTCTAGCCTAATTTGATCATGTTCATAACTGGAATACAGTCTCTGAGCAATAAGCTTTGCAGTATCAGCAGGGTCAAAAGTGAGATATTGAGCCCCCTCTGCGTGGCGAGTCATTATTTCCAGCCGGGTTAATGCCATTTCAAATGCAGCTAGAGCCAACTTTATAGTGAGGGGAGAACTATGAGGGTTGCAGCAGGTTAGCAAACAAGCGCAGGAGGCCTCTTGAAATTCTTGGATGGCTTGCGGGATATTCATTGTGACTCCGGAAAGTTTAATAAGAGAAAGAGCCCCATCCTCTGCATTGGGAGAGGCTGAAACATCTCTTTCCTCTGGGGAGTGAGATATTGCAGGGGGCAACCGTGGTGGGGTAAACCAGGAGGAAGCTGAATTCCAGAATATAACTATAAGCGTAACTGGCAGCCCAATAGTAAATCGAATAAGATTGGTTGGGAAGTTGTAAGTATTGCTTGCTGGGCATTCTTTTGGGTTTTTTTTTGCTGTCATTGCCGCTCGATCTCCAGCTTTTATCGCCGCATTTAGGCTGTCGCTATAGGTCTGGTTCAAGTGGTGAAAGGTCGTTGAGGTGTCTCCAAGATGCGCGTAAAAAGATCCGTCAACGTCATTGCACATCAGTTGATGACAGGTGCTGTATCCGTCATCCTCTCTATAGTGCTGTATCCAATCGCGTCCCTTCCTCCAGTCTGCGTCAATTTGAGGTATGCAGATGGCTGCGAAAAGATGACGCAGTTGTGTCCAAATCTTCGCTGTAGAGTCACCTTCAGCATGGCAAATAGTAGCTAGTTTATATCCTAGTCCGGTAAGTAAATTCGCCAACTGTTTTGGGTTGGTACGGATCCCAGATAAATAGTCAGGATTTTTCAGATTCCATAAAATAGTATTGATTGCCATCCTCTGTTGTGAAGGAGGCAAATACTCAATAGCAAAAATAACCCCCGCATAAGGCATTGGGCTGTCAGAGATTTCCCCTGTCGGATCGTAAATTGTGCAAATGCGTTGGTACTCAGCGCAAGCTTCGTCAGGATTTGATGGAATTGCTTGGCTAATGGCCACCAAAGCCCTCTCAATTTGCTGCGCACAATACCTTTTTGTGATATCAGGGTATTCAGCTATTGATACATCAGCTAAGTTCGCAATTGAGTCTTCAAGCAATTGAATGTGTGTTATTGGCAAGTGGGGGTGAAGTTGGTCTATTTGCTGTGCTATCTCTGTTAAGAGTGCGATAATGACCCATTGCTTTTGTTTAACTGTCAAAGGAAAAATCATTGCCTTTATGATTTGACACATCCGAGGGATCGATTGTGGTTGATTGAGGTATGGAATGAGCTGGTTAAAAATGGTTTTTGCAGTCCGTTTTGCTTCATCACGGGGTTCAAATTCTTCGATGGAAGTTTTCTCTAAAAGCATTTCCTTTGTTAATTCAAGTTCTCTAAACCCCGTATCTTCTAAAAACAGCGCTTTCATTGTGTACAAGGATGGGAAAGAGTGATATGGGAAGGCTGACGCATCTTCTTGAAGCTTTATACTAAGCATTGACATAGCTTGATATAAGTGTGTCTGCACCAGGGCTAGTTCATGTTCAATATGCGAAATTTTAAACATTGCCAATGCTTGTTGTGCGCTGTCTTTGGTGAAATAGCCGGCCTGCAATAAAAGCATTGCGATGCTTTCATGATCTACAAAAACAACAGGACTCTCCATCTCGCGCAACGTCGCTTCATAGCGCTTTATGGCAATAGCAGCATTAACTAAGGCAAGCTCTTTATCATGAGAGGGGCATGTGCTGCAAATGACCATCAAGCAGCTATAAATAGCTTCCTGGAAATCGACCTCTGCCAGTAGGTCATCAATGCTTGCAGATCCCAATCCCGTTGCAAAGATTGGGCTAACGGCCATTATGGTCTTCTACCAGATTTATGACCTGGCCCCGATGCTCCGCTTCCAGCTGTCGTGGCTACAAGAAAAGGAGAGGCAGACCTGTCAGGATTACCACCCCCAGTGCGATGCAGTTCTTCTTCCGAAGAGTGAGTAGTAGAGCCACTGTAGTCCATGTCCGTAACTGATTCTGCGCTGGCGGAGCTACGTTTTTTGGAGTCTCTTACTCGAGGAGATGTGAAGCTGGAAGGAAATTCACAAAATAAATACACCACAGCAGCACAAAGTTTCCTGGGAATACTTGCAATACCTCTCAGCATATCTATAACAAGATGGCATGAGACCGGGTTAGCGCCCCCTTTTTGAGCTGCAACATCTTGGGCTCCTTTAAAAGTGGCTTTTGCTGTATTTAAGCTAGCTCTATATGTTTGAATCAAGCGATTAGCGGTTGCGGTCGTTTTTTGCCCATCGTGGGAATGTGTGGATAATTGCGTTTTCCCATGAACAGAGCTTGTATCAAAAGTAGTGAATAGTGCACGAACTGAAGAATCATCTCTTCTGTACTGCTCCATCCATTCCATGCCCCGTATCCAATGATGAGTAATTTGCTCTTGATAAATATCCTCAAAAACACTTCGCAAATCATGCCAAGAATAATGCGCACTAATGGCGGGATCATCTTTTAAATTCACAAGCAGCCAGGCAAGTCTGTCTGGATTAGTCCGAACTTCTACTAGACAAGTCGGGTCGCTTTTCAATTTGGAGAATAAGTTTTGTACGGCCTGTAGTTTAGACTTTCTGGTTAGCTTCTTAATAGCGGTAACAATCACAACCTCATCGGTATCAGTCTCGGGGTTTGGCACTCTTTCCTCGCCAGAATACTCAGACCAAACCTCCAGGTAGCGATTACAAGCCTCACGTGGATTATCTAGAATTTGACCAATGCATAGCTGCGGAGCTCTTTCAATTTGTTGTGCCCAGTATGCATTACTAATACGCTTTGTGACGTGCGCCAACAAGTCTGTGGAACGGTCATGATCTATCAGGGCATAAATGCCTCGTAGGAAAGTTTGGATATTTTTAGTGAGGGACTGGGCCGGTAAGTCAGCGGCTAATCGAGAGACAAACTGAGGTATTTGCTGACACAGTGAATCAATCACTTGTCTTTTTTGGTCTGGGTCTAGGCTGCTAACTCCTGCGCGAACCATTTCCTCGCACATTGCTTGACTCGAATCTGAAGAAAAAAGATGTGGTGCAATTTCAGCCAGTATGCGCTGAGCATGGGCTTTGAAGTTTAAGGTAACGCCTTCAGGATAAACTTGCACAAACAATACTTGCGGTGATTCAGTCTGCCGTTTATGCCATTCTAATTTTGCATCTTCTGACAAGCCTCTTAACAAGTCTGTACGCAACTTCTGTTGACTTGGGGTATACTCTGCATGGTCACACACAGCTTGCATCAAGTGCTCGGGGGTAGGGGGTGTGGGAGTGGCCATAGGCTGCCACGTTGCGCCAGATTGAATGCTGTCTTGCAACGCGCTGACTGCTTCTTGAAGGTGTGTCATCCTCAAAAAGAGGCCGTGGTTTTCGCCAGAGCTTAAGTAAAGAGGGGGTAAAATAAGTTCTTCTATTTGCATTGGGGAAAAACAACACCTCAGCCCTTCCATCACAACGCGCATTTTTCTATCAACATCCCCTGGTTGAGCCGCTAATTGCATAGTGAGTTCAGTAAGCGCCATCTGTTTTTCTAATGAACTTACATCAGGACGAATGAGACATTGCACAACACCTTTCAGCAGGCTAGCAAATCCTGGAGTAACGGAAATTTCCTCTAATAACGCTGCTTTTAGCGTTGCCATTTCGCCTAAAAATGCTTCTTCCTCTAATGACTCTAGGATAGGTTGGCGTACAGGAGGATTGGGTGTGTCGGTATCAGGTTTGCCTGCTAAAATTTGACTAACGGATTGCAAGAGAGTTAATGCATGTGAAATTGGGCCGCTCTGGTCTCTCAATATTGCGTTTTGTGCAAGTTGCTCCGCTAATTCACCCAAGGCTTGCGTGATTTGTGCTGCCTCTGTTTGGGTCATATAATTTGTCGCTGCCATTAGGTCAAAAAGTCCATCAACCGACTCAGAGGATTGAACTGAGGTTTCATATTTCTTGTGTTTAAGGCAGAAGGAGATTAATATATGTGCTTTTTCTGTCAGGGTCTTTTCAGGGTCAGCCAATTGCACCAGGCAATTATAAACTGTTTCTTGGAAGTCGCGTTTGACTAGGCGTACTAGGCGTAGCTCTGCAGCCTTTAATTCTTCGACGCTTGCTTGTAGGAAACTGATTTCCTCTGCGAAAACCACAGAAGTGCGCTGGATGTTACCGGAAATTTGCATAAGCGCACTCTGGCATGCTTCGCTCGCTTCCCCCAGTTGCACCATTTGACGCTGCATGGAGCCTGGCTGTTTTGGATCATTTAGATAGGGAAACTGCTCAAAAAGGGTGGCTTTTAGTTTGCTAACGGGAATCATTTTGTTAGGCTTACCAATAACTTCACCTGTTGCTAGCCTACCCCAACGATTCTGGGTTTGATCTAATAAGCTCAAGCGCAAGCGTTCTTTTTCTGTTTCATCGAGATTGGAAAAAACCGCTTGCAACGATTGTGTGACATCCAAAATACGCAACTCATCTGCATCCGAACCCAAATTCCGTTCAAGAAAAACTTGCAGTGCATCATATAATTTTAGGTTTTTATCGAGCCGCGCAGCATTCTCTGCTAGCAAAGCCATCTGACCCTGCAAGTTCTCTAATGCATCGGCAAGCGCTTTGCCAAAGCTCTCGAGTTCGTCTTTTTTAAGTACAAGCGCTTGCTCAACTTTGGACAACTCGTCTCTTACAGTTTCTAGAGGCAGTGGAGCTATTTCAAGTGCAAGCTTAAGTTTCGCAAAGATTATGGTGCTCTCGTCCTGAGCCTCAGCGAACATTGCCTGCCTACGTTGAATTTCAGTTGTTACTTCTGCAAGCTCCTTTTGGAGATCAGCTGCTGCCAAACGGGCACTATCGCTATAACTCCCTGGATGCCCCAGTGCTGCAATCTCCTTTTCAAGGCCCACCCGTGCGGCTTGCAATCTTGCTTGTTTTGCACGTACAGCAGCAAGCGCATCTTCTGATTCTACGGCCTCTAATGCACGAGCACGTTTCGCAAGCACTGCAGTGAGACTTCTCTGAATCCCAGCGAGGATGTCCTTTTTTTTTTGAATTTTAGCTCTCACTGTCGCAAGTTTCTTTTGCAGAGCTGAAACTTGCTCAAGCTCACCCTTGTCAGAATCGCCTTGACTTTGCAGAGTTTGGATCTGCTCCTCAAGTTGTTTCTGAGTGGCTTCCCATTCTTTTATTTTTTGACGTGCACGGCTAATTGCGTCTGGCTTGCTGGCTGCTGCTGGAGAGGCTAGTCTCTCAATTGTCTCCCCAAGGTTCCCGGTTACGTCCACCTCTTGATCACTATCTCTCTCGTCGCCTTCAGAAAACGTAGCAAGTCGAGTAGGGCTGCTTCTTTTAAACGCCATAATTCATTCCTAGAAGTTTTAGGGTATTCCTCTTCAGGATACATCAATGCATGGAATAAGTCAAGTTAAAAATTAATTTAGAGTGCTAAAGTCGAGTTATAATTTATGATTTAAATATACGCTGTTTAAAAAGTATTGGCAAATGACGTTGCTTGTTTAATTAGGGGAATACTGTAGAATCGACGCGATTTGCATAAGTCAATGAAATCGGTGGAATTTTGCTCTCTTGAAAATGAGAGAGCCTGTCCCAATATATGTAAAGTGAATCTTTTTTATTAACTAAACTAGGAGGTCCTATGACTATCAAAATTCGTCCTCTTCACGATCGCGTACTTGTTCGTCGCGCTGAAGAAGAAACCAAAACCGCTGGAGGAATTGTGATTCCTGACAATGCAACCGAAAAACCTTTAAAAGGCGAAGTTATTGCAGTGGGCAAGGGTAAAATTTTGGAAAATGGCCAAGTGCGTGCCTTAGACGTGAAAGTCGGCGATAAAGTCTACTTTGGTAAATACGCTGGGACTGAAATCAAAATTGATGGGGTTGAATACCTGATTATGCGGGAAGAAGACCTGATTGCGGTCATTGTTTAAGATCAAAAGGAGAAATAAAAAATGGCAGTTAATGTAACATTTGCAAATGATGCAAGACTTGAAATGTTGGAAGGCGTGAATGTGCTTGCTAACGCAGTCAAAGTGACCTTAGGTCCCAAAGGACGCAATGTCATCATCGAAAAGGGTTATGGTGACCCTGAAATCACCAAAGACGGGGTGACTGTGGCTAAAGCCATTGACCTCAAATGCAAAATTAAAAACTTAGGCGCACAATTGGTTAAAGCTGTGGCCTCTAAAGCCAATGATGATGCTGGGGATGGTACCACTACCGCGACGGTTTTGGCCCAATCCATTGTGACTGAAGGCTTGAAATACGTGACCGCAGGCGTCAACCCCATGGATTTGAAACGCGGGATTGATAAAGCCACCAAAGCGGTAGAAGATTTCCTCAAAACTATGGCGGTGCCTTGCAAAGATAGCAAAGCCATTGCCCAAGTAGCGACAATTTCTGCAAACTCCGAAGAATCGATTGGGAACATGATTGCTCAAGCGATGGAAAAAGTCGGCAAAGAAGGCGTGATCACCGTTGAAGATGGCTCCAGTTTTGATAATGAATTGGATGTGGTTGAAGGCATGCAATTTGATCGTGGGTACATTTCACCTTACTTTGCAACCAATCAACAAACTATGACCGCTGAGCTTGACAACCCGTACATTCTCTTGGTCGACAAGAAAATTTCCAATATTCGCGAATTATTGCCCGTATTGGAAGGCGTGGCCAAATCCGGTAAAGCGTTGATGATCATTGCGGAAGATGTGGAAGGCGAAGCCTTGGCAACTTTGGTGGTCAACAATTTGCGCGGTATTGTCAAAGTATGTGCAGTGAAAGCCCCTGGTTTTGGAGATCGTCGTAAAGCCATGTTGGAAGACATTGCAATTTTGACCAATGCGACTGTTATTGCCGAAGAAATTGGCCTGAGCTTAGAAAAAGCAGGCTTGGAACACCTCGGACGGGCAAAGAAAATCACCGTCACCAAAGAAAACACCACGATTGTCGATGGTGCGGGCGAGAAAAAAACCATTGAAGCGCGTGTAACCCAAATTCGTGCGCAAATCGAAGAAAGCTCATCAGACTATGATCGTGAAAAATTGCAAGAACGCTTGGCTAAACTAGCAGGTGGAGTTGCGGTGATTAAAGTCGGTGGTGCCACTGAAATTGAAATCAAAGAACGTAAAGCGCGGGTAACCGATGCCCTTGCTGCAGTGCGCGCAGCGGTCGAAGAAGGTGTGTTGCCTGGAGGCGGTGTTGCTTTAGTGCGGGCGATTGAATCCTTGAAAAAAGTGAAAGGCGACAATGTCGACCAAGATCACGGGATTGCCATCATTCGTCGCGCCCTGGAAGCGCCTTTCCGTCAAATTGCTGAAAATGCAGGTTGCGAATCCTCAGTGATTTTGCACAAAGTATTGGAAGGCAAAGACAAAAACTTTGGCTTTAATGCATCTACAGCTGAATTTGGTGACATGGTTAAAATGGGTATTTTGGACCCAACCAAGGTGACCCGTTCTGCTTTGAGAAATGCAGCCTCTGTTGCAGGCCTGATGGTCACAACCGAAGCCTCCATCACTTTGATCAAAGAAGATGCGCCTGTAGGCGGTGCCGGTGGAATGGGCGGTATGGGTGGAATGGGCGGCATGGATGGCATGATGTAAGCAATCCGCTGACTTGTTCTAAAAATAAAAAACCCGCCTTGTGCGGGTTTTTTATGCCTGGGTGTTTGTCTTGACGCCACTCTTTAAGCATGCTTCAATAAGCGGGTATTGCAGGAGGATCCGTCAATGGCAGCAAAATCAGCAAAAACCATCGCATTGCTTCAACAAAAGGGTGGGTCAGGTAAAACCACCACCGCAGTGAATTTAAGCGGAGCTTTGAAGGAATTAGGCTATCAAGTCATCATCGCCGACATGGATAAGGATAAACCTGATGCCTGGTCTTGGGTGATCAAAAGTGAGACCATGAATGACATGGCCCAGCAAGTCGATGAAAAACAAGCGCGTGAGCAAATTGCAGAGCTCAAAAAAGGCTGTGATTTTTTAGTGATTGATACACCGCCTAATTTTCAGACCGCTGCTTTGAAAGCCGCTTTATTAGCCGATTTGGTGGTGATTCCGGCTGCACCAAGTGGGATGGATCTTTCAGGCTTATTAGAGGCTAAGGATTTAGCCATGACGGCAGGGCGGCCTTATCGACTCCTTGCCAATCGTATTATTAAAAATACTGCTATGACGCGTAGTCTACTGAATGTTTTGCATGAGGATGGCCATGCATTTGATACAGCCATTCCCCAAAGTGTTAAGTTTGTTGAGGCGGAAACCGCTGGGCTTTACATTGGGGATTATGCAAAAGAATCCGAGCCTCATATTCAAACGCGTAAATTTGCACGGGAAGTCGTTGATTATTTTAAGGATAACAAATGAGCGGGCCAAAAATTTCTTTGGAAAATCGCAAGCGCTCTAGCCAATTGAGTCATAATCTTGAAAAAATAGCTCAGGAAAAGAAAGACCATCTTTTGGCTTTAAAATTACAAGAAATGAATGAAATAGCCCTGGCGACGGGGCAATTGTTTGAGCTGCCGTTGAATGCGATTATTCCTGATCCTGATCAACCCCGTAAAACTTTCAAGAATATAGACGCTTTGGCGGCAAGTATTCGTGAGCAGGGTGTATTGCAGCCTATTTTAGTACGCCCTAAAAATAGCGACGGGCATTATCAGATTATTGTGGGGGAGCGCCGCTATCAAGCAGCGCAAAAAATAGGCTTGTCTACATTGCCTTGTATTATTCGTGCTGAAGAAGATGCCTCGATTTTACTCTTGCAATTACTGGAAAATGATCAGCGTGAGCAGGTCTCTCCTTTTGAAGAGGCTGCTGCGCTTGATAAATTAGTCAAGGAGATGGGGCTGTCAAAAAAAGACATCGCTAAAGAATTAGGGCGAGATCCTGCTTGGATTTCCATCCGTTTGGGGTTGCTTGATGCACCATTTGAAATTAAAACCCTTGTTGATGACGGTTTGGTTCAGGACTTACGTACTTTGCATGAGTTGCGTAAATTGGCTACAGAAGATCATTTATTGTTTGAAGAGGTGGTGACCAAGCTTAAAAAACAAGATTTTCAGGGGAGTCATCGCGATTTATTGCGCCAAACTAGAGCACAGAAGGCTTTGGTGGGAACGCCCCGTATTTTGAAAGCAGAATACCAAGATCAACATTTGAAGTTGTTCTTGGAAGGCAAGCGCAAACCTTTGGAGTTTGCGCTAGATCAGGTGGTGGTTAAGCAACTGAGGCAATTATTTTAAGGCTAAGCGCTACTAAGTGCTCCACAGTAAATCCAAAGTGAGTGAAGAGATCTTCTGCCTTGGCCGATTCACCGAAATGATCTAAGCCAAATACTTCACCCTTGCCACGAACCAATTTATACCATAATCCTGTTGTTCCAGCTTCCACAACCAGCATGGGTAAGTCTTGCAGCACTTGGTGTTGGTAGTTTTCCTCTTGAGCAAGAAAAATTTCCAGTGAAGGCATAGAAATGACATTGGCTGCTACTCCCTGTGCCTTGAGCGCACTTTGGACTTGCATGATGAGTTGCACTTCAGAGCCGGTCGCGATCAGATTCAAGACAGCTTGAGGAGCCGAGGAAAGTACATATCCCCCTTGTGAAATGGCTGTAATTTGTGTGGGTGTGCGCGCATAGGTGGCCAGGTTTTGACGGGAAAGCGCCAATAAGCTGGGGCCCTGATTGTTTTTAAGCGCCGCATACCACGCGATGAGGGTTTCAGTTGCATCACAAGGGCGCCAGACGCCTAAGTTGGGGATCAGGCGCAGTGAGTTTAAATGCTCAATGGGTTGGTGGGTGGGGCCATCTTCACCTAAGCCAATAGAATCATGCGTCATGACATAAACGACGCGCTGTTTCATAATAGCTGACATGCGGATGGCATTGCGAGCATAATCAGTAAAGACTAAAAATGTCGCCACATAAGGAATAAAGCCGCGGTGCAAGGCAAGGCCGTTGGCAATGGCGCTCATGCCAAATTCCCGCACCCCGTAATATAGATAATTGCCCTGAAAATGCCCATGCAAAATGGAGTGGGCCCCTTTCCAAAAAGTGAGGTTTGATCCCGCTAAATCTGCTGAACCACCCAGTAATTCAGGCAAAGCCGGGCCTAATAAATTCAAAGCTTCTTGTGAGGCTTTGCGACTGGCCAACGTTGGCTTTTGTTCATTCAAAAGGGCCACTTGTTTATGCACCAGCGTTTCGATTGCTTGAGGCAAAGTGCCTTCAATGCGACGCAATAACTCGCTTGCTTCTTTAGGGTAATCTTGCCTGTAGCGTGCAAAAAGGGCTTGCCACGCCTGTTCACGCTTTTGCCCTGTCTCACGCGCGTCAAAGGCGGCATAAATTTCAGCAGGAATTACAAAAGGGGCGTGCGGCCAGTCGAGCTGCTTGCGTACTAGGGCAATTTCTTCTGCTCCCAAGGGCGCACCGTGGCAGGCTTCTTTCCCTTCTTTATTGGGCGAGCCAAAGCCAATCGTGGTTTTGCAGCAAATCAAAGTGGGGCGATGTTTTTCTCTTTGTGCTTGTGAAATCGCCGCACGAATCACTTTTGGATCATGGCCATCAACTGCGGTAATGACATTCCAACCATATGCTGCAAAGCGCTTTGGTGTATCGTCGGTAAACCAGCCTTCTACTTCTCCATCGATGGAAATGCCATTGTCATCCCAAAAAGCAATCAATTTGTTGAGCTTCCAAGTCCCAGCAAGTGAAGCTACCTCATGCGAAATGCCTTCCATCAGGCAGCCATCTCCCATGAAAACATAAGTGTGGTGGTCCACTAAATCATAACCGGGGCGATTAAACTGCGCAGCGAGAATTTTTTCAGCCAAAGCCATCCCGACTGCATTCGCTAAACCTTGGCCCAGTGGACCTGTGGTCGTTTCTACGCCGGGTGCATAGCCAAATTCGGGATGCCCAGGGGTCTTGCTATGCCATTGGCGAAATGCTTTTAAGTCCTCTATGCTCAGTGCATATCCAGTCAAATGCAATAAGCTATAAAGCAACATCGACCCATGGCCATTTGAAAGCACAAAACGATCTCGATTGATCCAATCTGGATTGGAGGGGGAGTGTTGCAAAAACTCGCGCCATAAAACTGTGGCAATATCTGCCATCCCCATGGGCATGCCTGGGTGGCCTGATTTTGCTTGTTCAACCGCATCCATACTGAGAAAGCGAATTGCATTAGCCAAAGGCAAATTCATGATCAATATCCTCTACGAAAAAAGAGTCATCATTCTAACACAACAACTCCGATCTGTCTTAATCTCTATTAACGAGAGTCTTCCAAGAATAACAGTCCAGAATCATAATCATAGGCAAAAATTTCGGCATAACGCGCCCAATCAATGAGTGTGGCTAAAATACGGCTCGCTTCCTCTTTAGTAAAGTATGCTTCTAAGTCTTCTACAAACGCAGCCTCGGATACTTTTTGATTAGCTGAACGCCTCAGGGCTTGATTAATATGTTTGGCAAGCGGGATATGTTCCAGAAGTAATTGCGCAAACAAAATTTTCTTATCGGTAATGTCAGCATCTAATAAGGCTTTGCCTTTGCGTGTCATGGCAATGTCTCCCTCTGAGACCTTGGCCAATTGCAGTAGAGACAAAGCATCCAAAACAGGGAAGAGGTCATCAATATTGAGACGCACATGATTGGCCAAATGCGGCAAATCAATAGGGCCTTTTTGTTGCAATTCATCCACTGCTTCAAGCAAACCAATTAATTCAGCAACACCGACATCCGGTAGGCGATGGTTCAGGCTTTCTTTGCGGAGCTGGCTTTCTAAACGAGTACTGGTCATCAAAGTATAGACTTCATCAATGAGCTTTGACACTTGGGGGTCTTGCCCATTACGCGGATGGGGTAGGTTGACTTTCAGCTCTCCCTTAATAAAGCCTGGATTACTTCCAAATACCAAAATACGGTCTGCAATCAGTACGGCTTCCTCAATATTATGAGTAACAAACAAAATCGCTTTCATTTTGTTTTCTGCACTTTGCCATAATTCCATGAGATCATTACGCAGACTTTCGGCCGTTAAGACATCCAGTGCAGAAAAGGGTTCGTCCATTAATAAAAGCTCGGGTTCAGTGACTAAAGCACGTGCAAAACCGACACGCTGACGCATGCCTCCTGATAGCTCTTTGGGATAGGCTCCCTCAAACCCATCCATACCAATTTGGTCAATCGCTTTTAAGGCGCGTTCTCGGCGAATTTTAGCTGGAATGCGCTGAGCTTCTAGGCCTAACTCCACATTTTCTAGTACAGTCAACCAGGGCATCAGGGCAAAGCTTTGAAAGACCATAGCAATACCAGAAACAGGCCCGCCGACTTCTTGCCCTAGGTACAACACTTTTCCTTTGGAGGGGCGAATCAAGCCTGCAATAATCCGTAGCAAAGTCGATTTTCCTGAGCCCGATTGACCGAGCAAAGCAACAATTTCTCCCTTTTTGAGCTGCAGATTAACTTGATCAATGACCAGTAGATCCTGTTGATCAGGTTTTTTAAAAGAATGCTGGATAGTTTGCACCTCAATAATGGCAGGTGTCATGCTGAAAATTCCCTCTCAAGCTGATTCTAAAGCTGATTCTAATAGGCTCACGCGCGCCTCCATGCTATCCCGGCCGATGGTGGGGATGGCATGGAGCATGAGAAGACTTCTTAAGAATTGCTATCGCTTTTCGCAATCACGACATTTTGCATCATCACAAAACTAGCGCCTTGTTGTTTCACCGCAACAGTGATTTGATAGTGCCCAGCAGGGAAGCTTGAGGTATCAATCATGCTGGTTCCAGCAGGGTAGTGTTTTTGCAAAAGCACTTTTGAGCCTTGAGCAAAAATCACTTCAGAAGGCGCGCCCAATTGCAATTGAATTTGCGGGGCCTTTTGGGCTTGCGTAATGATGCTGACTTGTACTTCAGCCATTTGGCCTGGTGCAGTTTGCATGGTCATATTGTCGGCCATTGCGAAAGTGGCACAGCCTAATAATCCGCTTAAAACCAAAGTTTTGAGTACTGATTTCATTTTTGAGCTCCTATTTAGTTAAACTTGACTCTCCCCGACCATCATAACATCCTTAGCATATTTTTGCGAGGACATAGCTTGGTCGTTGGGGACTTTTGTATCAACACGCGTGCCAAGTTGGGCATGTTG
>JAJZUD010000023.1 GCA_021848625.1 Pseudomonadota bacterium | reverse complement strand
TTAGCCGTCGTTAAGCATTATTGCTGATCGACTCACAAAAAAGAACTTGTAGTGACAAGTATGACTTTTTGATCTTCTGCAAGCCTTTGTTTACGCCATTCTCATGTTGTAAATGTCAAAGTTGGGAATAAATTCTGAAGACCACCCACTTCTTTTTTCTGTTTCTCATAACAAGCATACATAGCCTGTTTAATCAGCTCAACCTCTCCTGTTGATAATACCGATTTGAAAACACTAAACCCTTTTCTCTGAATATTTTCAAGATGAACATCTTGAGTTTCCTGCTCTTGAATCCCATGTTTTTTTACTCCACTATCCATAATCGCTCCAGACTTGTTCTTGTATCTTCGCTATTACTCATCCTATAATACTACCTTATTTGACAGTCTGCAGTAAATTATGAAAGCCAAAATCATTACATTACCTAAAATCGCAGATCCACGTGGCAACCTGAGCTTTATCGAGAGCAACAAACATATCCCTTTCGAAATCAAACGTGTTTTTTACATTTATGACGTCCCCACTGCGGTGTCACGTGGAGCACATGCTCATAAAGAATGCCATCAATTTATTGTTTGTCTGTCAGGTGGGCTAGATGTTCATTTAGATGACGGCCATGGCAATAAGCAAGCCATTCACCTTAATAAACCTTGGGAAGGCTTACATATTCCTCCTTATCTTTGGGCTTCTGAAGAAAATTTTGACTCGGGCACTGTGTACCTGGTTCTGACTTCACAAGAATATGATCCGACTGATTATCTGCGCGATTATGATGATTTTTTAAAAGTGGTCAAGGACATGAAATGACGCCAGCTATTCCCTTTCTTGATTTAAAAGCCCCGATTGAAGAATTACGCGCAGAAACAGAACAAGCCATTCAACGCGTCCTAGACTCAGGTTGGTTTATTTTGGGCGAAGAAGTGAAAAAGTTTGAAGCAGCCTTTGCAGAATACTGCAATGTGACACACTGTATCGGCGTGGCTAATGGGTTGGATGCTTTATTCCTGATTTTAAAAGCAATGGAGATTGGTCCTGGCGATGAAGTGATTGTCCCTTCTAACACCTATATTGCAACTTGGTTAGCTGTATCCTATGCAGGCGCAACTCCTGTGCCTGTTGAACCGGACATTCTCACTTATAACATTGATCCAAGCTTGATAGAGGCTGCAATTACTCCACGAACAAAAGCAATTTTAGCAGTTCACTTGTACGGACAACCTGCCGATATGGATCCCATCATCGCTTTAGCTCAAAAATATAAGCTAAAAGTAATTGAAGATGCAGCGCAAGCTCATGGCGCGCGCTATAAAGGACGACGGGTAGGCAGTTTGGGGGATGCAGCTGGATTTAGCTTTTATCCAGGTAAAAATTTAGGCGCATTGGGCGATGGCGGTGCTATTACCACCCAAGATTCTGCTTTGGCAGAAAAAATAAGCATTCTGCGAAATTACGGCTCTGCAAAGAAATATCATAACCTTTATAAAGGCTATAATTCCCGACTCGATGAAATTCAAGCAGCTGTTTTAATCGAGCGATTGAAAACGCTAGATGAATGGAATGAACGACGTAAAGACTTAGCACAAATCTACCTACAGGAATTAAGCGGTCCACTAGTCCTACCTTTTGTACCTGATTGGGCTGATCCTGTTTGGCATGTGTTTGTGGTGAGACATCCTGATAGAGCTCACTTACAAGCACAACTCACTGCGCAGCGCATTGGCTCAGTCATCCATTATCCGATTCCACCCCACCAACAGCCCGCTTATGCAGAAATGGCTGATTATCGCTATCCTATTTCGGAAAAAATCCATCGAGAGATATTAAGCCTGCCCATTGGGCCTCATCTTTCACGGCAAAATCAATCCCTTATTCTAAAATCCCTGCAGGGGGGAAAGCCAACCGATACCCAGGCAAAACAAAACTCAAATTAGGATTATAAAACGGATCCAACTTAATCTTATCGCCCCATTTGTTACAAAAGGCCTGAGCTTCTTTTAAAGCTCGCGCTCTTTTTTCAGGAGTCGTATCATGGCCTCGTGTTGCGGACTCTTTGTGATACAGTTCCGCATAGGGATCAAAGAGAATGCGAAAGCCTGCTTCTCGCACTTTAATACAAAGATCCACATCATTGAAAGTGATGGGAAAGCGCACTTCATCAAAGCCTCCCACCTGATCAAAAAGCGCTTTTTTAATCATGAGGCAAGCCCCCGTCACTGCTGAAAAACACTGAATGTGATGCAAACGGCTAAAATAGCCTTGGGCACTTTTATCTAACCCTGCATGGACATGGATGGCATTGCCATTACCTTCTAAAACCATGCCTGCATGTTGAATCTTCAAATTAGGATAATAAAGCTTAGCGCCCACAATCCCGACGTCTTTTTGCAAGAGCAAGCTTAACATCGACTCCATCCAACCCTCAGAAATGGCCTCGATATCATTGTTCAAAAACAAAAGCACTTCCCCACGAGCCTGCTTCACCGCAAAATTATTGATCGCAGCAAAATTAAAAGGATGCGGGTAATCTAAAATTTGGATTTGCTCAGAGGCGATCGCTTTGAAATAGTCCAATGTCTCTTGCTTTTCGCTGTTATTGTTCACGATCAAAATCTCGAAATGCGCTTGTTTTGCTTGGGCTAAAATGCTTTTAATACAAGGCTCAAGCATCTCCAAACCATCTTTGGTTGGAATAATCACCGAGATCAAGGGGAGGGTTTCGGGCAATTGAAAAATCACATCTGGATAGGACATTTGGTCTGAATTTTTAACCTCTGCAGCAATGCCTCTGCGGCTTAAATGTTCACTGATCGCATGGCGCGCAACTTCCTTTGTTTTTTCATAATGCTTTTGCGAAAACGATCCGCCCACTAAACGCCGCCAATGATATAAAATTTTAGGGATATGGCAAATTCGCGTCGTTTTTTCAGTCAAACGCAGGGCCAAATCCCAATCTTGGCTGCCGTTAAAAGCAGATCTCAAGCCTCCCACTTCATCAATCAAGCTTTTGCGCGCCACAAATAAGTGGCACATGTAATGTTGAAATAGCAAAAGATACGGGTCCCAATCAGGCTTAAACGAAGGATCAGAGCGTTGATTTTTGGCATTAGCATGATCTGAGTCAGAATACAAAATATCCGCAGGCTCCTCGTTGAGCGCTTTGATAAGCTCATAGAGTGCGTTCTCTGCCAATAGATCATCGTGATCCACAAAAGCGATAAACTCGCCTTGAGCGATTTTGATCCCTGCGTTAGTTGCCCCTGAAATGCCCAAATTTTTTTCGAGAAAAATCGGTTTGATGCGTGCATCTTGCTTAGCAAAATCAGCCATGATTTTTTTGCTTGTACCCTCTTGACTCGCATCTTCCACCAAAATCAATTCCCATTTGGGATAGATTTGCTTTAGTACACTCTGGATTGCTGCTGTAAAAAATGATGGATTAGGCTTATAAACGGGAATCACGACCGAAATAACGGGCTGATAGGCAAACTGCAATGCTTGCTCTACCATGGTTTGTCGATCAGTCGCACTGAGAGTATCGTATTTTTTAATCCAGCGATGATAGCCTCCTGCAAAATGCCCCACTAAATTACGCTGGATGCTTCGCAAAACCATGCGTTTTTCTAAAGGGATCAACTTTTTTAGAATCGCCTTCAATGCTGGACTCTTTTGACTTGATGGACTCGGAAGTTTACACTATCCCTCATGCAAAAATCCAGACTACATTGATGAAACTTGCTCTCCCTTCGCTTCACATGTTGTACCTGATGATTGCTTTACCCATTGTTTTATGCATGGTCTTTTTAACCCCTCCTGGACAGGTTCCTGATGAACCCCACCACCTCTACCGTGCGGTACAAATCCTTTCTGGGCATTTTGTCGCAAGTAAAAATGAGCAAAATCAGCTGGGTGGGGCTATCCCAGAATCTATTCAAACCTTTGTTAACATGCCGACTTTTGAGGCCATGAGCGCTCCCCAAGCTCACACTACCCTGGCAGGTGCTGCCAGTCCTAGAATCGATGCCACAGCCCTATTCAATGCTCATCTAGAACAACTACAGTGGGGCGGAACAGCATCGTTTGTGGATTTCAAAAATACAGCCATTTATCCTTTTCTAAGCTATATGCCAGCCATACTGGGTTTACTGATTGGAAAACTACTCCATCTTTCTATTTTAGCTTCTTTTTTCTTAGGAAGACTCAGCAATGCAGCCATTTCGATCCTCTGCTCTACTCTGGCCATTCAACTCACCTCCCGTGGCAAATTTTTAATTTTTTGCCTACTCCTTGCCCCCATTAATCTTTTCATTTTTGCCTCTCTCTCCCAAGATGCAAGCATTATTGGCTATTCTGCACTTGCCATAGGGATCATAAACAGATTAATGGATGCCCCCAAGACTCAAAAAAACTCCCTGAGTTCGGTCTTTGTGGCCCAAATATTATTGACAGCCGTTGCATTATCTAAATGTGTTTACCTCCCGTTTGTCTTTGGCCTACCCTGTATTTTATTTTTCCAAAATAATCGACTTTACAAATGGGCTGCTTTATTTTCAATACTCAGCACGATGATCGTTCTGAGCTGGACTTTATACAGCGACCATCTGCTCCACGGAATGGAGCTCGCCCCTCATGTAAACAGCCTGACACAACTACAATACATTATTCAGCAACCTATCACATTTTTAAAGGCAATGTTGCGAGGTCTTGTAGATCATCATTTCTACCTTATTGAACTGGTTGGTGTTTTAGGATGGTTGCAATTCATACTCCCACCTGTTTTTTACTTTTTATTTGGCATTGGGGCTCTCATCTGTTTATATGCCAATGGATCAAATAACAATCTAAACTTGCAATCAAAGGGGCTATTACTCATCTTGTGCGTAGGCTCATTTGTTGGAATCAGCTTAGTTGAATACCTTGCTTACACGCCCGTGCATGCAGCGGCAATAGAAGGAATCCAAGGCCGTTATTATATTCCCATTGTCCTTTTCATCAGCTTGATTCTCGGCCAAGCTAAAAAGATTACCCCTGTATTCTGGCTTGCATGTGTATTCTTTATTTTTGTCGACCTTGGCACCCTTTATCAAATCGCTTTGAGATATTATTACTAATATGAAAACGCTATTGCCCGCTCAACTCGAATATCTCTATTTGATCATCGCGCTTCCCATCATCGTCTGTTTGATTTTTCTCACCCCCCCCTTCCAAGTCCCAGACGAGGGTGCGCATCTGTTGCGCGCTACTTCTATTCTTGAAGGCCAAATTTTGCCCGTCAAATTTTTACCGCACAGTTTAGGAGGGAAGAGCCCAGAAACCCTGCGGCAATTTGGCGATCTCCTCGCGTTTCGCAATATGGAAATGCAATCTACCCCTGCTTTTCATGCAGGGGACAAAGCAGTGCGTTTAGATACGAATGCTGTTTTTAATTTACATCCAGATCAATTAAGCTGGTCCTCTCCCCTCTCCTGGCTCAGTTTCCCCAATACCGCCATTTACAGTCCCTTTGGTTATCTGCCAGATGTAGTTGGCTTAGGGCTTGGCAAGCTTGCACATTGCTCTATTTTGGCTTCTTTTTATCTAGGACGTCTGGTAAATGCAGGCGTTGCCTTGGGCTGCTGTTTTTTAGCATTAAAGTTGATTACGCGCGGGAAGCACCTAGTCTTTGCTTTGCTGCTCTTGCCCTTACCTTTATTCTTTTTCGCTTCTTTATCCCAAGATGCCGCTTTAATTGGCTATTCTGCACTGGCTGTGGGTTTAACCAATCAAATTTCAGATGACCTCCAAGCCACACTCTTGATTCAATCATGGCGAATCTTTGCCACGCAGGGTTTGTGGATCATGGTGTGCCTGGCCAAGGTTGTTTACTTGCCCTTTTTATTTGCACTCCCCCTGCTACTTTATAAAAACCGTGCTCTCGCCAAACCTGCCGTGCTCTGGGCCATGCTGGGTACTTTGGTCGCAATCTTGTGGAGTCTCTATGCCTGCTTCTTACTAAAAGGCATCCCTTTTGGATACCCAGGTGCTGACACCTCGCTGCAAATCCACTATGTCGTGCATCACCCAATGGCTTTTTTTCAAGCCATGGGCGCAGGCTTGTATCATAATGACTTCTATATTTTTCATCTACTAGATTTATTAGGCTATAATCTCCTATTACCCACGCATTTTTTTGAATATTTGGCTGTTGGGCTGTTGCTTTGTGCATTCAACAGCAGTTTCAGAAACGAATTCCCGTGGCCTATGAAAATAGGTCTGATTAGCTTATTCTTACTGAGCATACTTGGTATTAGCCTGGTGCTTTACCTCACCTATGATGCAGTAGGCGCAGAAACAGTCAACGGAATTCAAGCGCGGTACTATCTTCCCCCGCTGCTTTTTCTCTCTCTCATTTTGAGCACAAAAACCCGCTTTAACCTTCTGTTTGGGCTAGCGATCGCGTTGTTCATGTTGGTGGATATCGGCACCCTTTATCAGATTGCTTTGCGCTACTATTATTAAACTTATGCCGCGTCCGACTGACTGCCCTCTTTGGCCTCATGATAATCCTGCTCGGTATTAATATCCCAGAGATTGTCTTTATTGACGCGACTGGCCACAATATTTTCCACCGCAACCATTGCAGTCAGCATGGAGTGATCTTGGTTGTTATAGCGATGCATGCCATTACGCCCGAGTAAAAATAGGTTTTCAATGGGGTCAACAAACTGACGAATTTCATCAAAGCGATTGTAAGTTCCAAAATAAGCAGGATAGGTTTTCTTTTCGTGGATCACCGTGCTATCTAAGACGTCTTTTGCATCGATCACGCCAATTTTTTCAAGCTCTTTAATGCCAAATTGGGCCATCTCTTCTTTACTTTTTGTCCAAAGCGCATCGCCTTCGTTGACAAAATACTCCATTCCGATCCAAATGGTGTCAGGGTCTTTCACCATGTAAGGGCTCCAGTTATTAAAGATTTGCAAACGGCCAACCTTCACTTCTGGCTCTTGGATGTAGATCCAATTGTCATGCAGACTCTCTAATTTCATTTTTCTCATGAGCAATCCCACAGTGATAAAATCACGATAAGGCAGGCCCGCGGCGACTTCCTGGACATTGGCAGGAACATCCACACCCTTGATCCCAGCAATCAGCTCTTTGACCGGCATCGTTGAAAAGAAGTAATCTCCCATCACCGTCTCAATTTGGCCTGTCACCGCATCCAAGACTTCGACTGCAACCACTTGATTTTTTTCAATATGAATCTGTGTGATCACTTTATTTTGATGGAGTTCTGCCCCTGCAGCTTGCACTTTCTTCGCTACAGTCTGCCACATTTGGCCTGGACCATATTTTGGATACAAAAAGTACTCAATCAAGCTGGTCTCTGTGCCACTTTGGCTAATATCAGCCGCCCGCCCCCTTTTCTTAAAAGGCTGTTTTAAAGCATGCAGTAGCGCTTTTTTAATTGATAAGCCTTTGACCCGCTGTGCTCCCCAATCAGGCGCAATCTCTGAGCACTTTACCCCCCAAACTTTCTCGGTATAGTCACGAAACAGTGAGTTATAAAGCTCCCGCCCAAAGCGATTGACATAAAATTCTTCCAGAGATTTTTCTTCCAAAGGAAAGAGGCTGGCCTTAATATAACTGCAGCCAATCTTCGTCATCCGCCACAGACCGAAATTTTTAATCGTTTGCATTTCCAATTTAATGGGATAGCTGAAAAACTTTTTGAGGTAATAAATGCGCGATAACCGGCTGCGGACCAGCATCACCTCATCGGTGGTTTCTGGATCACAGCCAGTGTCACCGCAAGGATTAATTTCTTTAGTTTTGCCTTGATATTGCAATAAGAAGCTGCCTTCATTCGCTTTTTGAATCGGCAAAATTTGCCCCCACCACGCCATGACGCGGTCGGATTTTGAGAAAAACCGATGCCCACCGATATCAATCAAATTGCCTTTGTAATCAATTGTTTTTGAAATGCCACCGATTTGATCAGAGGCTTCAAAAATAATGGGCTTGATCCCCGTTTTTTGTAAAAGCTCATACGCGGTTGTGAGCCCCGCTGGGCCAGCACCCATAATAATCGCTCTTTTTTGCGACATCACTCTCTCCCAATAAAGAATCGCGCCAGTATACAGAAAATTTACCTGCAAAAAAATAGTCGCTCAAGCCTTTTCGGCAATCACAAGTAAGTTTTTACCAAATAAAAATCGCAATCCTATCCCATCTAATAACCTACTCAAAGGCCAGAGATATTTGTCATAAATGGCAAGACTCTTCCCGCTCCCTAATTTTTGATCGTTCCGATATCCCTTAAACTTCATCGAGAGCCATGCAAAAAACCCAATACTATCTGCAAAACAGCATTCTTTGATTTTAAAATTTGCAAGCTCAAGCTTGCGAATGAGCTCTGCCTTTTCATATCTGCGATAATGACCAATCGCTGCATCCAACTCCGAGTACAGGCACATAAATGCTGGAACATAAATCGCAATGATTCCTCCTGGCTTTAACTTTGCATGCAGGCTTTTTAAGGCTGCCACATCATCTTCAATATGCTCCAAAACATTAGAAGTATAGATCACATCAAAAGTTTTATGAATTGCATCAAGGCTTTCATAGCAATAAAGTTCACGTTCACGAAGGAGTGTGCGCAGGCTTTCATCAATTTCTAAACACTCTGGCTTTATCCCTGTGGCCGCATGCCATAATTGCGCAAGCGTCCCAATCCCCGCGCCAAACTCCAATACCTCAGGCTTATCTTTAGCATACTTTGAGAGTTTAGCAACAGTATCGGCACTGTATTTTTTTAAAAAATTTTCATTTGCCCACAGCTCATCCACCCCAGCATAATCCGTTTTGCTTTGATTCTGTACACTATCTGAATGGATTGGCACGTCTTTCCCCTTACCGAACGTTCAAATAAGCTAACAATTTCTGTTCACGTCGCCCTAAGGTCACCGTGTCTAGAATCAAACCGCTGATCACACTCAGCATGGCCATGCTCATTAAACTGGCGGCTAAAATAGCCGTAGGCAAGCGTAAAACCAGCCCCGAATGGAGATAATCAATAATCACTGGAATGCCGCAGGCCAAGCTCAAAATCAAGAAAATCAGCGCAAAAGCATTACAAAATAACAATGGTTTTTCCCTTTTCACTAATTTGAAAATCATTTTTAAAATTTTCCAGCCATCTTTGTAGGTTGAAAGCTTGCTCTCGGACCCCTCAGGCCTCGCATAATAAGGCGTTTCGATTTCATCCACCGATAGTTTTAACTCTAAGGCATGCACGGTCAACTCTGTTTCAATTTCAAAGCCAGCAGATAATACTGGAAAGCTCTTAACAAAACGCCGCGAAAACACCCGATACCCAGAGAGCATATCTTTAAAATCTTCCCCAAAAATCCAAGAGACCAACGAAGTTAATACTCGATTGCCTAAACGATGCCCAGCACGATACGCGGCAGTTTCCTCTGTTTTACGAGCAGCATTGACCATATCCAAATGATGGTCAGCAAGATGCGTGATCAATTGCGGCGCATAAGAAGCGTCATAGGTAGCATCCCCATCCACCATCACATAAACATCTGCATCTACATCTGCAAACATTCTTTTCACCACATAGCCTTTGCCCTGACGAGGCTCCCTTCTCACAATGGCTCCTGCTTTTTTAGCCAATTCCGCTGTATTATCTTTGGAATTGTTGTCATAGACATAAATCTCTGCGTCAGGCAGATGTGTTTTAAAGTCAGAGACAACCTGAGCAATGGTTTGCGCTTCATTATAGCAAGGGACCAGTACAGCAATTTTCATCATCATCAATGGGGAACCATGGTTGGTGATCAGTATACCTGCCTCTCGCATTTTGCACAAACACCTGCTAGACTGCCGCTAAAGATATTAATATTAAAGGAAAAATGAATGCATAGAGCCAAGCTATTAGGGATCTTTTTTTTATTCTTCATTTTAGCTATCAGCACTACATCAGCCATTCCAGATAATCAATTTTTTCCAGGAGGAGCTGGGGATTTTGGCTATCACGCAATCAATATTCATCTTGCTATAGAGTCCTTTCAATCGAGACATTTTTGGTTACGGACAGCTCCTGATATTGCTCACGGCTGGATCTACCCAGCTTTTATATTTTATGCGCCCTTTGCTTATACTATTGCGGGATTAATTGGCCTTCTAGATCCTCATCAAGTGTTTCAATTTGGCTATAAATATACACTCATTTTAGCGGCAACATTAGGCGCTTTTTATAACTTCCGTTTTTATCTACGTCTTTTTAAAAACGAAATTGCAGCACTTCTAGGTGCAACCCTCTATCTTTTTTCTCCTTATTTATTGATTAATATCAACGTCCGGGGCGATTTTACAGAGGCTTTCTCTCAATGCATTTTGCCCATTGCTCTTTATTATCTCTATTGCCTCTATACCGAACCCCCCGTTTTAACTCGTCAAAAAATCCCTTTATTTTTAACAGCCACCCTGGCTTATTACTGCTTTATGACCAGCCACGTAATCACTTTTTTATATGGCAGTTTTTTCATTGCACTTTGGTTTATTAGCTTGGCGCTTCATAAGCGTCAACTTGCTTCTCTGAAGCCGCTCTTGCTCTGTGGCTTAGCCAGCCTTTGCCTGGCTGCGTGGTATATTGGGCCCGTTTTATTGGTGCATCATACTCTCGTGATTGCAGACTCGTTAGCAGATCCATGGTCCTTAGCATTCATCACCACCTTACCCACTTTATTATCTCCAAAAGCTTTAAGCGTTGCGCCAGGATTTGGTCTTTTTGCTCTGGATCCGGGAGTTGGCATTCCTGTAATACTGAGTGTTGGCTACTGGATTTACCACTGTTATCTTCGTCGCCCTAAACTCACTACAGAATACTTCCCCTTAATAAAAACCACTTTATGGCTGTTCTTGCTGGCGTTTTTTATGGCTTGGACTCCTTTTGATTTCTGGCGTTTTCTACCGCACAATACCCACGTAGTTCAATTTTCTTACCGCATTTTAACCAATACAATGTGGCTGGGAGGGATCCTTTTTGTTGCAATGTTGGTTCATGTATTCGAAGAAAATAAACTCAATGCTCGCCACTGCCTGCTTGGGCTGTTTCTGATCCCTTTAGCGAATTCCCAATGGATGACGAGCAATTATCTTGATGGCGCCACAACTGTACCGCTTACCGACATCAATAATCTTTCTCTTAGCAATCCTCTTTATCACTTTGACTACCTTGTAAGTGGTAGTCGCATCCGCTTCAAGGGCGATCCAGATACAACGACCCCGCTGCTTCCCGTCGCCACTGTCCAACCCCAATGCCAAAAGCAAGGCCTCAACTTATTACATTGCACCCTAAAAAGCACCATCCAAACTCAGCAAATTCAATTACCCATTTTATACTATCCTTATCTTTTGAAAGTCAGCGTCAATGGGAAAACCGTTCCCTATTACCCGACCGCTTCTACTGAATTTTATTTAAATGACCCTCAGCTCCCTCTACTCCTTGCCACAATCAAAATCCCTGCAGAGACGGCTCATATTGAAGCTTGCTTTACAGGCCTCCGCCCCGCTAATCTGATCAGTGCAATAAGCTGGATGATATTTATTTTGGCAGGAGTAGTGTCTTTTTTATGGCGGAAAAAATGGGTCCTGTAAAACAGGGTACATCATACGCAGGATTACAAGACCATAAGATTTGGATAGATTGTGCGTGTACCAGGTGGGTACTGTTTAAAGATTGTTGGCCTTTAAAAGAAGAAAAGAAAGCAATGGGCTGGAAGCGAAGGCTTGACAATTCCACTGTACCATTCACATTTTGATAGTCAACCCATTGAACTTGACCTAAAACCACTTCCCCCTCGGTTGATCCAGGCACATGATTTTCATGCATAAAAAACAGGGGCTTTGTTGGAATATAATGACCTTTGGCTTGCTGTACAACGGGAAGCCTGTCGGGGGTAGGCGACTCTCCTTCTCCAAGCACTATTGTCTGCAGAGTCACCCCTTTTTTTTGCATAAAGTAGAAAGAAGTTACCCAATCACCCTTAGCCATCACCACAGCATTTACAGGCAAATTATTAAGTAACCCAGCATGAATCGCTTGATCCTCCAAATCACGTGGATATTTAAATTGATCGTTCTGCACACGCACAATCGTCAAATTAAATATCAACGAAAAACACATAATCAAGCTAAATAGCAAAGCCAGGCTCACCCGCCAATGCTTGATCTTATTGAGCAAACAAAGTAATAAAAAAGTCATGCCAATATACTGAATATAAAGCGGGATATAACCCAATCCCAGTCGGAGCTCTGCTTCATATTTGACTGAAATTCCAATCAAAAAAGAGGGGATGATGCATAAAAACAGACCCAAGACTATCAAGGTCTTATTTTGCCTTTGATTCAGCTGTAATGATTTAATCAATTGATAAAACAAAAACCACGCACTGCAAAACAAGAGCAATAATAACGCCAGATAGCCCGGATTTTCAAAAAAAGGCACTAAGACACTGATTTTAAAATAATGCCCGCGAAAAATCCCAAAACTTAACGGCAAGGCGGCAATGAGTTGGTAGAAAAACGTCCTTAAGAATTGGATATTCAAGTGCCCGGGTGTAATGCCAATATACGCCGCATGGTAATGCTGCACAATCTTATACCCAATCAAATAGGCAAGGCTGATTAGCACAAAAGGGCTAAGCGCTTGCAAAAACTGCCTTTTCGTCGTTTGATTGAGCCAAATCAAAGCAGCCAGACAGAAAAAAGTAGTGGTGGCGACCTCATAGGTCATCAACGCTGCAAAATAACTCAACAAAGATAACGCATACCAAGTCTTTTTTCGCTTTTCAAAATACTGGATGAGGAAAGCGAGGGAACCCATCATCAATAAAGCCACCAGAGGCATCTGTGGACCATAACTGAGCAGAGCATCGGACATATTCCGCATCGACCAAAATACAGGAAACAGCAAAACAAAAAAAAGGCTCACTTTGATATTTTTGGTGATCAACTGCACCAACCACGCCATACTGATAACACTCAGCCAAATCGCAATGACGCGCGCTATTTGATAAGCCAAAGGCGATTGAAAATAATAGGAATAAATCAAAATGGAGCCAAAGCTCAAAGGAAAAATCCTCCCCTGACCGACAGAGGTCTCGATTGTTTTGTGCAACATATAGGGCCAGATCGATTGGTGAAGCACCGCTGCATAGCCCGCAGTCTCACTGACCACAATATCATCACTAAAAAACCCAGCCTGCAAAATCGGTAGCGATACGACGAAAGCCACAAAAACCAACAATCCAATCCGTGCGCTATTTTTCCACATCATGACGCACCAAGGGACAAAGACTAATATTTTTGATAAAAAAGATATCCACACTGGGATTTAAACGCTGACAGTGACCCCAATCGGGCGACAGCCCTAAACTCTGCAGCATCGTCAGGGCTTCAACTGGATAAAGACTGGGCGCCGGCGGAATTAAATCCCCCGGATTAAACAGAGCATAAAGCGGCAAAGCGCTTTGTCGAATCAATGGAAACAGCATCCTTTGATTGATCTGGGATGAAAAATTAATGCCGATAAAGCGATCATCCGCAGGAAAAAATGGAATCACAAAAGATTGTGCACTTTCGGGTGGGGTAATCAAAATCAAAGCATGGTGCGGTAAGGGCCCCGCATTCAGCGTCACATAGTGTTGATCAAACTGTTTTTGATAATAAAAATAAGGGTGAATCGTCGTAGTCACCGCCAAAACAGTGAGCACGAAACTCCAGCCTGCTGCCCATTTTTTATTTTTGAAGAAATGATAGACCAATCCAACCATCAACGGACCACTGACCAACTGCAACGGGATTGCATAGCGATAGATCCCAAACTGCACCGCCCACAAGACATAAGCAATCACTAAAAACAAGGTGAAGAAAGCAAAATGGCGATTTAGGCTTTTCCATTTCAGGACATTCAAAAGCAAAAGAATAAAAAAGAGGCCCAAGCGCCAGTCGCGGCAATGTAATTCCGAAAACAGATCACTTTTTTTCATCAGTAAAAACGGAAAAGTAAAAACTTGGTACCAAGCTTGCACCCCAAAGCGTGAATCTTTCACCGTTTCTAAACCATAGTACGGAGAGTGAAATACGTTGTTAAAATAGGGGAAAATCGGATCGCCAAAAGTATGGTACAGCTGATAGGCAAAATAGCCATCAAAAACCAAAAAGCCGAGGAGACCAAAGCACACAAAGCGCAGTGCCCAAACCCAATTTTTCTGCTGTGTCTCCGCCAAAACAAAGGCGATCAACGCTGCCAGGAAGTAGGGGCCATTGGTCAATTTCAAAGCCATCCCCATTCCCAGAAAAAAAGCCCCTGCACTTCTCGCAAACACCCCTTGGCGCATTAATAAAAATAAACCCAACATCACCGGGATAATCGACTGTGAATCATTCATGGGATTGCCAATTTGCCCCAGAGCCGTGGCCCCGGTCAGCCCGATGACCAGGGCTAAAATTATTTTGTAGCCACGATGAACCGACTCAGCAAAAATCAGAGCGCAAATTTTATATAAAAAATAGGCGTTTAATCCGCACAGTCCTCCTAAAATACACGCCACTGTTCGCGTAGAAAAATGCTGGTATAGCGCATAATTTAACGCATCCAGTAAGGGATTAAAATAAGTTTGAATCCCCGCAGGCACCCAATCCTGACCAAAACGATGCTGCCAAAAGGCAAATCCATCATAGTAATGGTAATGAAACAGATCAAAATCAATCGGCTGCCCCTTACTAATGCGCACCACAGCAAAGAGAAAGATGAAAAAAAACAAAAGGATTAAGTCCGTAAACCGCGCCTGCTTCGTCATTTTCAATACTTGAGCCCCAAAACCACCTATGCTACCATGCCTATATCGCAAAGAGAATAGATCGATTAATGAAAGGCATCATCCTGGCGGGTGGCTCCGGCACACGGCTTCATCCCGCAACCCTCGCCATTAGCAAACAGCTCCTCCCTATTTATGACAAACCCATGATTTACTACCCTTTGTCAGTCCTGATGCTCTCTGGCATTCGAGAAATCTTAATTATCTCAACCCCGCGCGATTTACCACACTTTCAAAATCTTTTGGGGGATGGCAAAAAATGGGGCTTGAATTTGCATTATGCTATTCAAGAACATCCCCGTGGCCTTGCAGATGCCTTTATCGTTGGCGAAAGCTTTATCAATCATCAACCGGTGGCCATGATTTTGGGCGATAATTTATTTTTTGGTCAAGGCTTTTCAGCACTACTTGAAAAAGCAGCACAGCTTAAAACCGGCGCCAAAGTGTTTGCCTATGAAGTCAAAGACCCAGAGCGCTACGGCGTGGTAGCCTTTGATGCAAAAGGTAAAGCACTCAATATCGAAGAAAAGCCCAAAAGCCCCAAATCCAATTATGCCGTGACAGGACTTTATTTTTATGATGGCGAAGTTTCAAATTTTGCCAAACAGATCAAACCCTCAGCGCGGGGAGAAATCGAAATTTCCGATCTCAATCAACTCTATTTGGATCGCGGCCAATTGGAAGTGGCTACTTTGGGGCGAGGCTTTGCTTGGCTGGATACGGGGACTCATGAGTCGTTGTTGGAGGCTTCCGAATTTATCCGCGTGATTCAAGAGCGCCAGGGTCATTATATTGGGGCTCCGGAAGAAATTGCCTTTACGCAAGGCTGGATTAATGAGGATCAGCTGCGGCACCAGGCACAAGCCCTGTCTAAAAGCGGATATGGCCAATATTTACTGCGTTTATTGGATAAAAAAAATGAAAATCATTGACACTGGGATCGAAGGTTTATTGCTAATTCAACCCAAAGCCTTTGGCGACTCGCGCGGTTATTTTATGGAATCCTACCAAGCCGAGCGTTATCGTGAGGTGGGAATTACCGTTGATTTTGTGCAAGATAACGTCTCCCGCTCCCAAAAAGGCGTGCTGCGCGGTTTGCATTTTCAAAGGCAACAGGCCCAAGATAAATTAGTGATGGTGACTCGGGGCCAAGTTTATGATGTCGCGGTTGACCTGCGTCCAGGCTCCCCCACATTTGGCCGCGCTTATGGCGTGATTTTGAACGACGCAAACCATCTACAGCTTTTTATCCCCAAAGGCTTTGCGCATGGTTTTTATGTCATGCAAGAGGGGACGGATTTTTGTTATAAATGCAGCGATTATTATGCCCCGGAATTTGAAACAGGCCTCCTCTGGAATGACCCGGACCTCCACATCAACTGGCCCATTGACCCCCATGAAACGCCTATTATTTCAGCAAAAGATCAAGTCTTGCCGCGTTTTAAAGATTTTCGACTATGAACTTAATCATCACAGGTGCCAAAGGCCAGTTGGGCTCTGAACTCACTCTCCTCGCACGACAAGCCGGGCTTGAAGTTCGCGCCTACTCTTCACAAGAATGGGACATTACAAACCCTGCTGCTGCGCCTGATCTCAGTGATACAGACTTTTTGATTAACTGCGCCGCCTATACCGCTGTTGACCGTGCCGAAGATGAACCCGAAAAGGCTTTCGCCATCAATAGTCAAGCCGTGGCCCATTTGGCAAAGCTCTGTAAAGCACACGATGTCCCGCTCATTCATATTTCCACTGATTATGTTTTTGATGGTGTGCAAAAACAAGCCTATCAAGAAACGGATTTTCCCCACCCATTAAGTGTGTATGGCGCTTCTAAATTACAGGGCGAGGAATCGCTGCGAGCCATTTGGGACAAACATATTATCTTGCGTATTAGCTGGGTTTTTAGTCGTTTTGGCACAAATTTTGTTAAAACCATTTTGCGACTTTCCAAAGAACGTCCCGAACTTAAAATTGTCGCCGACCAACACGGCGCTCCCACCGCCGCAGCGCATGTGGCGCAGGTGATTTTAAACTTGATTCGGCACCCCGCGCTTACCTCAAATTGGGGTCTGTATCACTATACCGATCAGCCTCTCACGACTTGGTGTGATTTTGCCCGCAGCTTTATTAATCCCGAACAATGTAAAATCTTGCCCATTTCGACAGCAGAGTACCCTACCAAGGCCAAGCGCCCGCAAAATTCCGCCTTAAATTGTGAAAAAATCAAGCAGGTTTTTGGCATCACACAGCAACCCTGGCAAGAAGCACTGACAGAGATCGTCACTCCATGAAAATCGCCGTCGATGCACGCCCATTGAGCCCCCGCCCCACGGGGATTGGCCGCTATACCGAACAAATTCTTTTACATTTGCAAGATCGCGTAAAATGGGAATTGCTCTCTGACAAAGCCATTTTCACCCAATTGAAAACGGCCCATTGTCATCCCTTTTGTGGCCTTGGGATCCCACGCTTTTTTAAACGGTGGCTGATTTGGCAACAGGGCCTTCTTCCAGCTGTGATTAGGCAAACGCAGGCTGATTTGTTTTGGTCTCCGCGGCAACAGTTGCCTTTATTCGGCGCCTCCAACGTACCGATGGTGCTCACCATTCATGATTTAGTCTCCCACAAAATGCCCGAGACCATGCGTTACAGCAATTATCTACTAGAAAAACTACTCCTAGAAAAATCTCTGCGCCGGGCCAATCACATTATTGCGGTCTCAGAATCTACGCAAAAAACTTTGGTTGAGACCTTCGCAATCCCAGAGAAAAAAATCACCGTGATTCATCATGGTTACACTGCACTTCCTGCACAGGCTCCCATCGATCTGCAGCCCCTTGGCATCACACGGCCCTTTATACTCTTTTTGAGCACCTTAGAGCCGCGTAAAAACGTGGATCGCCTGCTTTCCGCTTATCTCGCCCTGAGTCCCAACTTAAGAGACCAATATCAGTTAGTCTTGGCAGGTGGTGTAGGCTGGAAAAGTGAGCCCCTGCTCCAGCGCATTCAAAGCCTCAAGGATTCTGGAGTGGTCTCGCTAGGTTATGTCAATGATGCGCTGATCTATAATCTACTCAAGCAAGCGACTGTATTTGCTTTTCCATCGTTGTATGAAGGCTTTGGCTTGCCGATTTTAGAGGCCATGAGTATGAATTGCCCTGTCCTAACATCAACAGACCCAGCGTGTGTAGAAGTGTCTGGAGAGGCCGCCCTGCATGTCGACCCGCTCTCGGTTGATGCCCTCAGCAATGGCTTGCAAAAGCTACTAGAAAATCCCAGTCTGCGGCAAGATTTAATCCAAAAAGGCCAACAGAATCTGCACCGTTTTGCCTGGCAACGCTCGGCAGAAGCCCATTTGGCTGTTTTTAAAAAACTTTAAAAGCCCGTCGCAATGCAGCCAATCCCAAACGAATCATGCGTCGCTTCTGAAAACGACGCGCTTTCACTTGAATCGATTGATATTCAGCAGCATACAAGATGGAGCCTTTGTCAATATAATTGCCTGTAGTCGCAGGATCCATAATCCAATCCACTGCTTTAAACAAAGCCTCTGGTTTAACGCGATTAATGCATAAAGGCGCATTATTCCAACAATTCCACCCACAGCCAAAACAAGGTAAATCTTGATAGACAACATAGGATTTTTTAGCTAAAGGCAAAAATTTAAGATTACCGCCCCCACCAAAATGTACAACAACGGGAATATCCATCGCTCCTGCAAAATGCATCGCCCCAGTATCATTACCATAATAAAAACGACTTTGTTGAATCAAGTAAAGCAAAGCCCCAAAGGTCTCTCGTGTTCCCAGCCAAATCTTCACTTCTAAACCAAGTTCCTGACAGCGCTCGGCAATTTTTAATAAATGCGCCTCTTCGCTTTTTACCCCTGTCAGTAAGGCAGGCAATTGATATTGCTTGTGAATATAGGCTAAAACCTGTGCGCAAGTTTCGATGGGCAGCAGTTTGATCGCGGCATTGGTATTGCCCCCCAGTGCAGCAATCACATAATGTTGCGCACGCACGCCCAATTGCACAAGCAAGCCCTCATCAGGTAAAGAAGGCGAAAGATGCGGCAAAGCGGTGAGGGCCTCTCCGGTCAAAGCTTGAAACAAGGCTTGGGTTTTGGAAAATTCATGACTCCATTCATCGCAGCCTGTGACCAGCTGATTAAACGGCCCCTTCCAGCCTTTCAATTTCAAATAGACGAACGGCTGGGTGATTTTAAAAACGCCCCGCAAACGGCGATTATCAAAGCCAAATCGGGGTAAACGCGGAAAGAGCAGCATCAGCCACACTTCGATATCCGTATAAAAAAATTCAGCACTGACTAAGGCATCCGGCTGCAGGGCTGCAATCGCATCACGAAGACGCTGGATTTCGGGCTGATCTTGAATGCACAAGGCCTTGGGTTTGAGCGGGGTAGTTAGCCATTCCAAACGCGCATCAAGATAGGGAAGCAAAACAGCAAAAGGCTCTTGCACCACTACGGTCACGCGGCAGCCTAAGTCCAATAACTCCTTGAAAAAGGACTGCCTCAAGGCCATATCCCCAAAGGTATCCATACAAAATACGACTAGATTTTTAAACTTCATGAGGCACACTCCACTTGCCTAACCGTCCCTGCCCCATAATACAGTGCATAAGCCTGATTTTTCCAGAATTTTGTCTCGCTGCCCAAGGACTCTACCATGAGTTGATTCGCATTGAAAAAAAACCAAGGCTTGGGGCAAAACCCATGAAAGACAAAATCATGATGCGCTGCATCAGGGGTGGATTGTATCAACGCAATGCGTGCTTGGTCAAACTGCCGATCTTGGTATGCATCGTACCACAACAGGACAAAACAAAGGGCAAGCGCCAAGGCCCAAATACTCGTATGGATGCGAAAAGGCAGCCTCCAACCCGTCTCAACCCACAGGCAGGCAAGAGTATAAAATAAAAGTAAGTCCGAAATAAACGTGACTCGGCCTGCGATCACTCCATCATAGCAGTAGGCCACCGGCCAGAGAATCAGCAAAGAGAAAATAGCACCTGCCAACCATTTTAAAGCATAAGTCGGCCGCCCGCGCGTCTTCCACACCCAAATTAATAATCCCAATACCAAGACAAAGCAGACCCATTTAAAAGGCACGCTGGCATAATCATGCAGCAAAATATGAAGTTTCTCCATCCAAGAAAAATGCACTCCGCTGATATCTAGCAACCGCTGAGAGACTACCATACGCGCTTGGTTTCCTGGCGCAATCATCAGCACAAAAAATCCAAAGCACAGACCAAAACAAAAAGCACGTAACCGTTGGTTATACAGCGCATTACGCCAGATTAGCGCCAAGTAAAAAAACACACAGAGCACTACAATTTCATTACTCAATCCTATGAGCAAGCCTAAAATGAAACTCAGCTCCAGATGCCAAAACGCCACATTAGGCTTCACTTTTGATAGCTGCTCTAAAAGCCAAGCCACAAAGACAATCACCCAAAAATACTGAATGGCCGGCGTCTTAAACGCAATCACTTCGAAAAAATCATGACAGAGCAGCAAATACAAGATCAGTGCGAGGGTTAAAATCAGGTAATACTGCAGATTCATCTCTGCCTGGCTCTGAAACACAATCCGATAAGACAGGCGTAAAAATAACAGAAAAAATCCTGCAGTGATGCCCGCAATGAGTGGAATTTCAATGAAATTAAATTGCTGATTTAAAAAACTATAAATCAAGACCTGCGCAAACAACCGCCCTGTCCAATCCATGTAATTGGCCCACACACGCAGCCAGAGTTGATGCTGTTGCAATGCTGCAAAAAGCGAGTACAGCACATCATCCTGAATTAAGGGAAAAGTCAGCACAATCGCAAAAATACAAAAAAAAATAAACACTTTTGCCTGGCGCACTGTAAAGCCCTGACTCCAACTTGGATAAGGCATCATAAAAAGGGCTAGGGGTCCTTGTCAATTCATGATACAATCTAAAAAACTGAATTTTCAAATTAAATGCGTGCCAATCAAGTTGAGCTCCACCTGATTCATTTTCCTGAAGCTTTGGCACAGCTGGCACGCTGCGTTGCGACGCTGTCAGAGGATGAAATCACACGCATGCAGCGGTTTTATTCCCCAGTCTTGCAGCAAAATTTTGCTCTCACTCGAGGCGCTTTACGCTTGATTCTGGCTGCACAATTGCATCTCCCCACTGCAGATTTAGTATTTGCTTATACGGAGCAAGGCAAGCCGTTTTTGCCGAATCAAAACTTGCAATTTAATCTCGCGCATAGTGGCGATTATTGCATTATTGCCCTGTGCCTCAACGACCGGATTGGTGTGGATATTGAGCGCTGCTCCCACCCCCACAAAGCGTATTATGACATCGCCAAACGCTTTTTCACTCCTGCAGAATATCGAGCCCTCAGCCATTGCCCCCTTGATGAAGGGGAGCGCCTCTTTTACCATATCTGGACTCAAAAAGAAGCCTTTCTCAAAGCGATTGGCCAAGGTATTGCCTTTGGCATGGATCATTTTGAAGTCGCCACCCATCTCAATCAAACTTGGGTCAACCATATTCAAGATCCTCTGTATGCCAAGCTCAATTGGGACAGCCGGGCTTTTTCGCAACCAGAAGGCTATCGCCTGGTGGTGACGAAAGAAAATCCAATCCAAGAAATCCATTGGGCTCCTACGCATTTTGTAGTATGATGGACTCACCTAGATTGACCTGTTTTTTAAAATGAGCGCCATCCCTTTTAACCCCAAAACGATTGAGTCTGAGGCCCAAGCTTTTTGGCAAAAACACAATACCTTCAAAGCCACTGAAGACCCAGCCAAACCTAAATTTTTTTGCCTCTCGATGATGCCCTACCCCAGTGGCCGCTTGCATATGGGCCATGTACGCAATTATACCATTGGCGATGTTCTCTCCCGCTTTGAGCGTATGCAAGGCAAAAACGTCCTCCAGCCCATGGCTTGGGATGCCTTCGGCCTACCTGCTGAAAACGCCGCCCTCAAACACAAAGTTGCGCCTGCAGAATGGACCTACGCCAATATCGAGGAAATGAAAACGCAACTCAAAGCCCTAGGCTTCGGGATTGACTGGAGCCGTGAACTCATCACCTGCAAACCAGAATATTACCGCTTTGAGCAGGAATTTTTTATTCAGCTTTACCAAAAAGGTCTGGCCTACAAAAAAGAATCCATGGTCAATTGGGATCCAGTTGACCAAACCGTCCTCGCCAACGAACAAGTCATCGATGGCCGAGGCTGGCGTTCTGGTGCGTTGGTTGAGAAAAAAATGATCGCCCAGTGGTTTATTAAAATCACCGCCTACGCTGAAGAACTGCTGCAAGATTTAGATCAACTTGATGAATGGCCTGAACTGGTCAAAACCATGCAACGCAATTGGATCGGCAAATCTGAAGGTGCGGAAATTGATTTTTCTCCTGCAATCAAAATTTTCACCACTCGGCCTGACACTTTGCTGGGTGTGACTTATGTTGCCGTCAGCCCAGACCATCCCGTGGCGAAAGAAGCTGCGCTGTCCCACCCCGAGATTGCAGCCTTTCTCACAGAATGCAAAAAGCAATCCACTAAAGAAGCCGATTTTGCCACGCAGGAAAAGAAAGGCCTATTTCTACATCAAACCGTGCCCCACCCCATCACGGGTGAGGCCTTGCCAGTTTGGGTCGCCAATTTTGTTTTGATGGAGTATGGCACTGGTGCGATTATGGCGGTCCCACGTCATGATGAACGCGACCATGAATTTGCCAAAAAATTTAATCTACCCATTGTGGATGCCCCGACTTTCACGGATTTGGATCGCCTGATTGCCCAAGGCATCGCAGAGCGTAAGATCAACTATCGCCTACGCGATTGGGGCGTTTCTCGTCAACGTTATTGGGGTGCACCTATCCCGATGTGTGTTAACGAGCAAGGCCAGAGCGTCCCCGAGGCGCTAGAAAATTTACCTGTGATTTTGCCTGAAAATGTGGTGATGGAAGGCACGCGCTCCCCCTTGCAGACTGACCCTTATTTCGCCCATCGTGAAAAAGACACCTTTGATACCTTTATGGAATCCTCCTGGTATTATGCGCGCTTTGCCTGCGTTGATGCCAAACAAATCCTAGATGAACGCGCCAATTACTGGTTGCCAGTCGACCAATACATCGGCGGGATTGAACACGCCATTTTGCATTTGCTCTATGCGCGCTTTTTTCACAAACTGTTGCGAGATGCGGGTTATGTGAAATCTAGCGAGCCTTTCAAGCGCTTGCTGACTCAAGGCATGGTTTTAAAAGACGGCAGCAAAATGTCCAAGTCCAAAGGCAATACTGTTGATCCACAAACCCTGATTGATCAGTATGGCGCGGACACAGTGCGGCTGTTTATCATGTTTGCCGCCCCACCTGAGCAATCTTTGGAATGGTCTGATGCGGGCGTTGAGGGCTCTCATCGTTTTATCAAAAAATTGTGGAATTATACAGTCGGCCTATCAATTTCTGTAAACTGCACGCCCAGCGCTCATGCAAAGCGCACTGAGCTTCACGAAATTTTGCAAAAGATCAATATCGACATGCATAAGCAGCAATTTAATACTGTGGTTTCAGGCGGCATGAAGATTTTTAATTTATTGCAAGAGGTCCCCCTCACCCCTGAAAATCAAGCCTTTCATCAGGAAGGCATCTCTATTTTGCTGCGCGTCCTTGCGCCCATCATCCCGCATACCGCACATGCTCTTTGGCGTCATTTGGGCTTGGGCGATGATATTGCCTATGCCCCCTGGCCTCAGGTCGATGAATCAGCTTTGGTGCGAGAAACACTGACCCTCGTGGTGCAAATCAATGGTAAAGTGCGTGCTCGTGTGGCCATGAGCCCTTCTTTGACAGAGGCAGAAGTGAAAGCGCAAGTTTTGGCCGAACCCCATATTCAAAAACAAATTGGGTCCACCCCCATCAAGAAGTTTATTTACGTGCCGCATAAACTAGTGAGTATCGTCATTTAAGGATTTTACATGCAACGATTTTTAAAATTAGTCTTCTTGTCTGTGCTACTCTTGGGCCTCACTGCCTGCGGCTTTCACCTGCGGCAACCGCAGACCTTTACGCCTCAGCTGCAAAGCGTTTATCTCAATGCCTCCACACCAAATGATCCTTTCACGCAAACGCTAATGCGGACGCTGATTGCCAATAATGTCACCGTGGTTTCTGATCCAAAACAAGCCAGTGCGACGATTAATATCTTAAATATACAAAGTGGCAGCACCATGATGGCCGGAGGAGGCATGAATATTTCTGGGGCTTATGTCGCCTCGCTGACAGTAAATTTCAGTGTCGTGGCGCATGATGGAACGGTGCTGATTCCCCCTCGCTCAGTGCAGCAAAGCCAGAACTTTATGAGCAATGCCACTCAAGTTTTAAGTGGCGCAAGCACAGTCAATCAATTGACGAGCCAAATGGATCAAAGCCTTGCTGATCAAATCATGAATCAATTGGC
>JAJZUD010000094.1 GCA_021848625.1 Pseudomonadota bacterium | reverse complement strand
TCTAAGTCAATTTAACTCCGACCTTCACTCTTTTAATGTGTGGTATAAAGGCAATTGGCCCAGCGACGAACGCCATTACGCAGAAGAAGTATCTAAAATGTACGGCACCACTCATCATCAAGTCGAAGTTGATCCCCTGGAATTTCCTTCAATCATTAAAAAAATGGTGAAGCACTTAGGACAACCTAATTCCGCCCCCCATTGCCTTAGCACTTATGCGCTTTATCAGGCCGTACATGAAGCTGGGTTTAAAGCCGCTGTCGTGGGTGAAGGGGCTGACGATTTTTTCGGAGGTTATGACCGTTTTGTTTCGGCTGTTCATGATCCCTCAGAAGGCTGGCTCGACTCCTACCTCAATGACCTGAGCGCTGTGAAAAAATCGATCCGCTCCAGTATTTATCATGATGACTATAGTGCTCACTTGCGAAGTCAGGATATAGGGCAGCATGATTTTATTAAAAATGATATCCTGAGACGAGCACTGAATGGAAACAATCGATTGGAAAGTCTTTTAACATTTGAACAGTCTGAACGCCTGCCCTATTATATTTTCAGGCGCGTTGATCACTTAAGCATGGCCCATGCCGTAGAAGTGCGCGTCCCCTTTTGTCAGCCTAAAATCATGAGTATTGCGCATCAGATTAATAGCGATTTAAAGGTTAAAGCAGAAAAAGGTAAACGAATTATTTATCAGGCCGCAGTGAGCAAATTACCACATTCTGTTCTAAATAGACCTAAGCAGCCTTTTACATTGCCAATCACAGCCATGCTGCAAAGAGGAAATCTTCTATTTGATTTTGTGTACGAGACTTTAAAAGACAGCCATTTTTCGCTCAAGCCCATTTTTAATGTGAGCGCTATCGATGCTCTCCTAGACCAGCAATTAAAGGCACCTGATCAGGCGACAGCAAACACCCTGTGGTCACTGCTGATTTTGGAACTTTGGACAAAGGAAAACAATGAAAGATTCGCATAAACTAGCCATTCTGTTTAGCCTATTGAGCGCCTTATTTTTGGCGCTTACAGGAGCATTCGCTAAAGGGGTTTCAGTAGACGTACCCGTCAGTGTTGTCCTTTTGGCTCGATTCTTTGTCTGTTTGTTGATGGTATTGCCCTGGATCATCGTTTCAAAAAAACGACTTTGGATTACTGATAAGCCCATGCATCATTTATTACGAGGCTTTCTTGGGTTTTCATCGATCGCCTGCTTCTTCTATTCGCTCCGATTTATTAGCTTAGCTAATGCAATGATTCTCTCCTATACCATCCCTTTATTCATCCCCTTTTTAGTGCTGATTTTCTATAGGGTCAAAATTTCTTATCATGCTCTGGTGTATTTGCTAATTGGCTTTGTAGGCGTCATTTTGATTATTCAGCCACAAAGTGACAACTGGCATTTTGCCTACTTAATTGCTTTGGGTTCTGGCTTATTTGGGGCAGCGGCAATTCTCTCAATTCGTGAATTAACCCATACTGAAAATGCATTAACCATTATGTTTTATTACTACCTCTTTGCAACTGGTCTTTCTATCCTATGGGTATTAGAAAATATATTAGGCCCCATGCACCCGACTTGGCATTTTACAGGTACAACCTGGCTTATGCTGGCTGGTGTTGGGATCATGGGGGCACTATATCAACTCTTTTTAACCTATTCGCTTAAGCTAGCCTCTGCACAAGTAACTACACCATTTTTATACATCAGTGTTATATTTTCACTTCTGGCCGAATGGGCCATATGGGGCACAACGCCCACGTTAGTTTCAGGTTGTGGAATCATTCTTGCAGCAATTGGGGCTATAGCAAGCAGTCGACTCAATCGTCAACCCTCTAAGCCAATGAAGGAGACCTGCAATCCTGTCAGCCTGGAATGAAGAGGCCACACTGTCAAGCACAAAATCCTCCTTCGCCGTAAAGTAGCAGGCATCTACTGGCGTTTTTTCGATTTTGTGCTTGACAGTGTGGCTTACAATCACCCGAAAAATGAACAAATAATATCATGCAAATAATAACCATGTCAACACCAGTTAATCACTCAATTTATCCTGAATTTAGTCACTGAAAAAACATAAAAAAACGCATTTAAATACACCAATTGACATGATATAAAAATGAAGATATTCTTCCCTCATTATTAGAAAAAATTCTACAAAATGATCTCTAAAAAACTTTACTTATTAACCATTTTTACACCTGCTTTAATTTTTGCTGCTTCCCCTCAAAGAGTCCTCCCGCAGTCTTCAGGATTCTGGTATACGGACGCGACCCCAAATCCCACAACGTGCAATACCATGAATTTCTCCTATACCAATAAAGGCACATTGGCTGATGTGGAAAATGAGCTATACAGTCAACTCCCCGTTGAAAACTGCACTTGGCAAAAGCCTATTATCCTCCCTTTAAGCGGTCAAATGCCTCCAGATTTTCCAGGAGATGAAAATGACCTTCAGGCTTTAAATGTGCAAGTATACGACTGGGCAGCTTATTGCAAGCCAAATGAAGGAGGACTGCCAGACGTTAAAACGTTTACTATTTACCCTTCTTATAGCTGCCCACCCTCTTCGAGCTATGCTAGTCTTGAGACAGATCAAGGTTGTTACACATCAACCAAGGTCACGTGCAGTGCGGATGTCTTGGGCAGGGATCTAAACACAAGCATTACTCCATTACAAGGCCTTGGACATGTTGGCCTTTCATTAGGTGAAACACTTTGTCCAAGCGATCAAACGGAATGCATGGAACCCGATGCAAGCCCTCTTACCTCAGCCGTAGCAGAAGTTTTGACAGAAGTTGACCCCTCTAGACAATCTGTAGTCCATATGGATAGCGTAACCAGCTTTATTAATGCCACACCCCATTTTTGGGGCGACAAATATGATCTGCCTAATCACCAAGTCACTAACAATGATTTTGGCAATATATTATTTGCGTTGGTGCCTCAATATAATCTACCAAGTGAATACACCTATTTTTGGGGATATGCACCTGCTGGAATTTTTTTAGAGTATAGCGTTGACCCTACCTCTGGAAATGTCACCACACTTTTAACACTTTTCCCAGGAAAATTTCGATGTGATAGCTTTGTTTATTACTGCTATGAGGCCGCGGGATTGAAAATTCCTTATTCTGGAATAAGAACACCTTCCTCAATCTATGATGCTTTTATAAATCAACGCGCCATTTCTAATACTCTTACTTCTATTCCCCAAGAATCGCACACTGCAATTTCTGACGATGACTTAGAAACACAAATAAAAGAAGTATTTGCCGCTGAACCTTTTGATTTGGGCCAGGCTGACAATCTGACAAACCAATATGATTCAGACACCACCATTGATCGGCAGGAAAAAATCAATTTCTTATGGGGCCTTGCGACCAGCTACCAAAGCGACAGCTTTAAATTTAACTATCTGCTTGATGTTTTAGGCTATTTGAAACCCTATGAATTAGCGCCTAATTTGATTGCTTTATATGGCTCAACCCAAGATCAGGATGTTAAAAACACCTTGATTACAGTTTTAGCTTACACTTCTTATTTTAGCACGACTCAAGACGTACAAGCCTTATCAGCCCAGGATAAGCAGAACGTCATCTCAATTATCAATTTTCTAAAAACCACTGCTTTAACTGAAAACAATACTCAACGGGCAGCATCAGCACTGGTAAATGTCATCCCTGTTTTAAACTATAACCAGGCCATTTCCTTGCTCTCACAGTTTACTCAAGAAAAACCAAGCGCGCTAAGCAACCAAACCTATGCTCAGCAAGCTATTTCGATTGCTTTGTCAAACCAAGAAAATCAGTCAGAATCCCTAAGCCAAGCATTAAAGCAAAATAATCCTGACTTAGCGCTTGCTGCATGTCAAATAAGCACCATGTATCCTATAGGAGCAATTCAACCCACATCAAAACAGCTATTGAGTTCATTGCTTCTCAAAAATCAAGCTCAATTACTAAATCGCTCCCCTTCAATTTTAAACTTAAGTGGCTGTTATTGGCCTTCCGTCTATGCAACACTACAAACTGACGATCTCAATCAACGTCTTGAAATAATTGAATCGTTGGTATTAGGCCAAAACAATTTAGAAAATACGGTCAACATGATCAATAGCATTAAACCGTCTGATTTACAGGCTATGCCAAAAAATGACTTGCTTCAAATTAAAGAGCACTTAACTAAATTGGAGGCTAAGGGGCAAAGCAGTCTTAATCAGCAACAGACTGCGGGTGAAAACGAAAAGCTCACCTTCTTAAATGCCGCGCTATCTAGGCAAAACTAATACGACGAAAAAGAAGTGCCAGCACATGATGACACATTTTCTAATCATATCTGGTTAAGCTATACTGACAAAATATTGAAAGAATTAAGCTAAAATTTTAAATGAGTATCACGAAATTTTTTTTGTTCGCCTTCGCTGCATGTCAAAAGCAGACCTATATAGTATAAAAAATCACGTGGTTCACCTAGAGTTTTCTCAAAAGCAAGGCTTACAACAGAACTATCGCTTAAAAATGCGTGCAAAACTTAATAGCTTAGACAATTTGATTAGCACGACTTCGTAACATGGGGTATCGGCGACATTCATGGCAAAATTTACGGTCTGAAGGTAAAAATCAACGCTAACCCGTAAATTCCCACATCTGACCAAACATTTAACAACAACCGCCCTTGTG
>JAJZUD010000093.1 GCA_021848625.1 Pseudomonadota bacterium | reverse complement strand
TTAATTGCCAATATGCTCGAATTCTAGCGCCTGTATTTTATTTTTCAAGCTTTTTTTGATTTTTTCAATTATCAAACTTCCTCAGCGCTCCGGATAGAGGGCTGAGTAGTTACGTTTAAGCCGGGATGTGGGCAACATGAAATATTATAAAATAAATAAAAAAACCATCTTATATTAAATTGTTATGGAAACTGTAATAAATTGTAATAAATAGGTTTCTATTAGAGGTAAAAATAGATTAATTTATGCGCATAATTTTTGGTTTAGTGTAGGGGTTTTTTTTAGTAATAAGTTGATATATCATTATATTTAGTGATTATACTTGTTGTAAAAATATAAAGCAATTTATCCCCTGAGAGCAGAATTTAAATCGATTGTTTTTATAATTTAACTATGCTAAATTTTGTACCTCACTCATCAGATTGCTCAATGCTCAAATGTACGATATCTCTCCTGTTATTAACCGCATCCGCACTCCATTTTCTTCTTTTTTAGCAATCGACATCAAGCCTCTAGAGGAGAGCTTGCTGCGTACGCTGGCTACTTTACCCGGTACCGAAGAAGCCGTAAAACATGTTGAGATTATTTCAGATTTATTCATCAAAACACTGATTAAAGACATGATCATCCAAATCATTAAAATACAGCCTACCTTTAAAGCGTATATGCTTGTTAATTTCCTTAAGCCAGATCATGATTTTTTAACCGAACTATTTCCCGCGCCTCTGCTGCAGGTTATAGAGGATCCCGCTTTTCTCTCTCGCGTCCCTCAGTCCCCTTATAAGCCTGGCTCTCTTCCTGATGTATTTTATTATCTTTGCAAGACGCCCCAAGAAGTGGATCTAGATCGTGCCCTGGCGTTGTTGGCTCAGATTGTCTGCTTACAATACCCATTAATCGTTGACTCTATGCGCAAGCCCGTGCCCCCTGTAGAGAGCTTGCTTCTGGATGCCTCAGCCTTGCCTGAAAACTCAGTATCCCACCCCCCATCGTTTAATATTTTGCAGTTCATTGCGCCCAATCCTTCTGAATCAGAACTTTGCTGCTTGCTGGGATCGATTGACAGCATTATTAAATTAGATTCGAGCCAACTTTCTACCCTTCTTGAAACGATCCAACAGTGCATAGGATGCGGGGGAGATAGGCAGCCCTATCCTGTGGATCATTGGGGCTTGCAATGGTTGGTTTTTTTAGCATTGCTTCCTGAAGATAAAAGAAACGCACTTTATTCGGCTCGTTCCCTCGCAGAGGATCTTAATTTGTTCACTCAGGGAGTTCGAGTTCGTTATGAAACAACAGCCCCATCTAATCGAAAGGAGATAGATGCACTAAGTGACGATCCAGAAGATAACGAAGACTTAATTGGTTTGGATTTGCTCTACATTTGTGGAGTAAGAAATCCAGCTTGTATTTCATATCACGATACTTATATATTCATTGATTTAGCAGAATTGAATCCGCGTCTCTTAACAGAGGAGAGGGTCATCGCCCTCATGGAAAGTGAAAACTTACAGATGATTGTTGGAAGCAGAGTCTCGGGTAAACCACTTGATCCTGCTGTCTTTGATTGTTTTATCTCATGGGCAAAAGCGGCAAAGGAATGCAGCTATAGACTAAACTTGCGCTCGGCTGAATCCTTTGCGTATGCTATGGCTATTTTAAATTATGCGCACGCATGCAAACTGCCTCTAGCGGAGAATATATCGCGTATAAATACCCTGATCGTGATGAAGGGGGGCTCATTAGATTGGGAGTCTTTTAAGATTTTTTCCTATTTGCATATTCCTCTCACTCAAGCGTTATTCGATCAATACCTTGCTGCGTGTGAAGCTAAAGAAGCGGATGCCAAAGAAGTGTGGGTTGTACAAGTGTATCTTGATGAAATTGCTCAAAAAGCCGCAAATTCTGGTGATGGTGCAGTGCTGTATAAATTAAATGTAGCGGCGATTATGAGGTTCATTTCTGATCCTCTATTCAAGTCACTTTCCTCATCAACGGGCATTATTCACAGCCTGGCCACAATCCTTTATCATGAAAATCATCCAGTGATCCTGAATATGGTGATTTCTTTGATCCAGACTTGCTCTTCAGTCAATCCGGATTTTTTAGCTTCGTTCCCGGTAAACCTCCTTCACCTGATCTGTAATAAATTTCAGTCTGATCTCACCATGCTGCGCCTTACCGCTCGTATTTTAAGGCCTTTAGTCCCTAAGGCTGACAGTGACAGGCAGAAGATCGAAGGATATTTAATGAGTAATCAGGTGGTTTGTACGCTCCTTCAGATCTTCATCGAACGAATCGAAGATCAGTCTATTTGGGATCCGTTTATGCGCACTCTTTACATACTCAGTAACCCAGTGGATCCAAGCCTATTGCAGGCATTTATTCAAGGAAGGGGCTTAGAGATTCTCTGTGGGTTGCCCGAAGATCAACAAGTACAAATACCAATTGCATACCTTCTGAGGTGCCTACATGAAAAATTGGCTTCGTACGGGCTGCTCGTTAATCCTATGCCGCGCGCCCCTGCTTCAAGCAGTGTTTTTTTGGATGCAGTATCCGCCGCTGAGTCGATGGATGTGCCGATGGATCGGAACTATTTATAAGCATTCAATGCATGAGTTGGGCCTGGAGTGGGTTGGGGTGGCGTAGCAGTATAGTTGCGCATCAAGTTTGCTCTCTCAGCGGAGGACACTGCCCCACCTCGTAACATATCCAGTAGCCTTTCATAGCCTTGTATCAGAGTGTTTCGCCCTTTGTCTATAGCGGTTCCATTTTTAATTGAGCATCACTGCCTGCTCAAACAGTCCTCGCTGTGCTGCGGAACTCGCGATCAGCAATGCTCAATTAAAAATGGAACCGCTATACATGCCTTATTCCACAATACTATAATACGCACGGGGTGTAGAAATTAACATCGTCACGCTCTTTGGGTGTGAGTAAATGATTAGCCCTTGCTCACAGTGGGGCTGGTTAAAGCTGCGTCCTCACGAGGGGGTGTGCCTGGGTGTCCGTCTAGAAAGGCTGTAGCATGCATCGGTCTAGGTGGAAGGCTGCTAATTAACGCATCGATTCTGTCTTTAATATATGCTTGATCATCTACTGGAGGTTTGCGGCGAGTAATTGTTTTAGGATTAACATGAGTGTCGCAATAAAACATTTCGTCTGTTACATATGCTGTATTGCGCGTAAACCATTTTTGAAAAAGCGGAAGTAATTGATCCCAGCCTAAGCCAGGAATGACTGTTCGCGCTGAACTCTCGCTTCCGAGGCAGATATGGTTAATCAATTCAAGTTGAATGTTTGATGAATCTGTTTCACCTGGGCGCATCACAAAAACACAATATAAGCAAAATAAATTGTTTATTAAGATCCGATCACGGCTGCGCTCCCCTTCTGTGACAGGCTTAGCCACTGCCACTGCGTCTGGTGCTGGCGATTTAGCTTCCTCAGCTGACGCATGGCTCTCCACAGAGGGCAGGATGATTATGTCGTGCTTCGATTCTCCAAATTTTTGAACGTATGCAAGGAATATCTGAGCCAGAGAGCTGGCGAAACTGGAGTCATTTTCTTTACTTTTTATTTTGCCTCTCTTAACTAAGGTGAGCCCTGTGACTAGAGCCAGATGGGCTCTCAAGTATTCTTTTGTTGTGCAGGTCACCGACCCTCCTCCTCTTGCACCAGTAAAAGCATCAAAATAACAAAGAGATAGCGGCTCTTTCTCTAAGCTTTCTTTCTGCTTAAAAATTTGTCTCATCCAATCCTCTGGTGTTGCAGAAACTGATGATGCAGTCAAGCCTAGTGTTGCGCATAATTTTTGGAGAGTATGGTTGAGAATTTGTATTCTAATGCTGCACTCTTCCAAGAGCAAAAGATCAATTATATCACTCCAAGAAAATTTGACACTCTCCGGGCCGTTGTGGATTATTATGCTACTTAGGTCAGAAAGAGTCTTATAAGGGCCGTAGACAGCTTGAGGGTCCCGACAGAGCTTTGTAATTTCCGAAACATAAGGGCTTTCAGGATGCAAAGTTTCTCTGACAATTTTAAATAGCGCAGAGTGGGCGAGGGATTGCCCGCGGAAGTTTATTGTTTGATCTGGTTTGCTCTCGATCTCTCTTAGAAACCCCTTAAAGCCCTCTTGAAAAGCACTATTTGTGTTAAGTAAAATAAATCGAATATAAATACAGATAAAATTATTAAGAAGAGCCGTAGTAAGGATTCCTTGGGTCGATAACAAGTACAGAAGGTCTCGGCCCATGTACTGGCCTTTTGAAAAGTTTGTGATCGGAGCAGACAGTGCCCCACAATGACCTAATTCGCTTCCTGTTTGCGTATTAAACCATCTTTTTATCGGCCCTTCTCCAATGTCTCGCGGTTTCTCAACTTGATCAAAATATTCAACAATCCTTAGCCAGGATTGCTCTGCCGCTGGCTCAGAAGAATAGCTCACTATCTGGGGTGTTGTTTGTTTAGGTGTGCGTAGCATAATGGATTCACTTGATTGTTTATAATAGTTAGATATTATATTTAAATATAAAAAACCATCTTATGCAAAATTGTTATAAAAATTGTAATAAATTGTGAAGCTGTATTCATAAAATTTGGCTCACTTCGACTTTGTTAAACATAATGGAAAGCATGGCGATGCGAATCCATGATTCGGCATATTTGACGAGCTTTTCAAAATCTTTGGCTAAACGCCTGCAA
>JAJZUD010000022.1 GCA_021848625.1 Pseudomonadota bacterium | reverse complement strand
TAGTTTCTGTTTCTCTATTGCAAGGCGATAAGTCTTGATTAAGGCGGGAAACATTTTCTCTAAGGCGCTAACCTGCATGTCCAAAGCTGCAAAGATATTGTTTAACTGATGTGTATCCATCTTCAATTCTCCTCTAAAATGGGGGGGATTTGCCAACAACAGCACGAATCCATGGCATAGGCGCAAAATGCTCAGGGGGGTAGCCACTTGTTAAATAAATAGTTTTAAATCCACGTTCATATAATTTTTTCGCATACTCCTCGCCGCGTACCCCAGCTCCTAAGTCAGAGTCAATATAAATAGGCGTTGCTATATCAATACAGGCGACTGCTTTTTCAAATTCGGCAATACTCGCACAAGTGAGTAATTTCTTCCCCTCCATTTCAGCAGCCCACGCCCATCCCTGACGTAATACCGTATTATCTTCAATTAAAACTGCATCGTATAAGGTTTTGCCAGCTAGCTCCTCACGGATTGTTGCAATCATGCGCACAGGGACATGGGTCAATAAATTTTTTGGCAAAATGGAAACACCCAAGGCCTCTGCTCTTAGGACAATTTCCGGCTCATCGTAATGTGATGTCACTAAACATCCCCATTCATGTGCCGCAAGTTGCTCAAGCACATCCAAACCATTTTGTTTCTCTCCATACAAATCATAGTCCGAGAAAATTTGCACAGACCCTTTCTGCTCCTTCTGCCAGCGCAATAAGGGTTCAATTGCAGTAAAATGATAGACATTCAAAGTAGCTGCAAACTCTTCCAAACGCTGATCCCAAGCCTGATGAATTGACTCATCGTCATCAAGAATCGCAATGGCCCGCTTAGGATCAAGGACAATTTCAAAAACAAATTCGCTAGGGGGATTGGCAACAGGTAAAATGATTTCCACCGTAGTGCCCTCTCCCACCACTGAATACAGTTGCAATCGACCTTCCCAGGATTCAACAACTTGCTTCGCATGAGGCAAGCCAAGACCAGTACCTTGCTCCTTAAAACTCACTCCTGCTTCTAAAACTGCATTGAGACGCTCTGCAGGGATCCCCTCCCCATCATCTTTAACCAAGAGGATAATCTGTTCCCCTCGCACATCCAAATCCACGCCAATCTTTCCCCCATCCGCGCGCATCGCCTCCACAGCATTATTAATGAGATTAGACAAAACACGTTGCAACTCCGAGGGATCAAGGCGGGCAAAAGCTGTAAAACCTGCCTGAGTAATTTCTGCTTGCAATTGAATCTTTTGTCCTTCCAATTGTAGGCGCTTTTCCGAAATCATCATCTCTACAATAGGGGCAATCAGGCAAAATCGCACTGCAGAAGCTGTTTTTTCCTTATTTTGGTACAAAATATTATTGGCGATATCATTAATCCGATCGGCTGCGTTTCGCATCAATGTGCGCTGCTGACTGGGAATTTCCGGCAAATACTTCAGACAGGTATTTAAAGCTGTGAGCGGCGAGCGAATATCATGCGCAATTTGGCGCGCCATTGCACCTAGCGCCCTTTCTGCACGCGTTTTGTCCTCCTCCAGCCGAAATGAAGCCAAAATAAAATTTTGTAAATAAACAAACTCTTCAATCGCAAATTCTGTCTCAATTTTTTCTCCATCATGGTGATGCATAAAGATTTCAATATTTTGGATTAATTTTTTGAAAGGCTGCTCAAAATAACTTCCCATTAACATTGAAACAATAATCAACAAAATAGAATAAGTCATGATAAAAAAAGGTAAACCCACAAAAACCTGCTGCGTAATGATTGAAAAAAACAACCCGCAAATAAAAAAGAATAAGCAGCCCACAAAAGCAATAAAGAAAGTCCATAAAACCATTTGAATTTTAATGGCTTTTGTCTTCCTAAAACACTCTGATAAACTGGTTGCAGGACTTAAATTCATCCCATAAACTCCAGCCAACATTAGCCCCAGGCCAAGCAACCAAAAAACTTCTCCCAAACGATGCACTGAACCTAAATGCACGATATAGGAATATTTGATCCAAAAATTCCCCGCCATTAAAACTGCATTGCCCACCATCAATAATTGCATACCCTTCTTTTCTGCATACACAAAAAGAATCAACACCAAGCCAAAAAAAATTAAACTGAGAAAAGCAGAAAGCTCTTCATATTGGCCATGGTAATTATGGATATTGAGCTTCCATTCTGGAAAAGTAAACAAAATGTACATAAACCAAATCGAACCCACTAGAATCAAACTCAACACAACTAAAAAAGACGACCAACGCAATAATTTTTGCTCCACAATCAACAGACAAAACGTCATGCCCATGACAATCCAGAGTAAAAAAGGGACCGATGACACCACCAAGCCATATTGACTGGAATCTTTAAAAATATATACGATCAAATAAAAAAGAAAATCACATGCAAATAGGCCAAATACCGATAAAATTAAAAAAACAAAAATACTTAAATCTTGACGATTCAGCTTAGATCCAAATAAAACCAGCCCGAATAAAATAAAAAAATCAAACAGCGGATCAAGGGAATTGGTTAAATAACCCACTATTCCATTATAAGGATGCGGCGCAAAACCGTAGATAATAAAGCCAATCCAAGCACAGGAAATCAGCAATAAAAAAACGGATTTTTTGGATACCTGTATCACGATTATTTTACCCTCGCTCCTTGACTGATCAAGTTTACAGCAGCTTGTTGCCCCAATGCAATTGCATTTTTTAAATGAGCTGTACTGTGCAGTGTAGTATATTTCTGTCGCCCATCTTGCTCCCAGACTGCTCCTCGTAACACCAATTGTCCCGCTTCTATTCTGGCAAAGCTACCCACAGGGGAGACACAACTGGCTCCCAGTGCTTGATTCATAGCGCGCTCCGCCAAAATACATGCTTCTGTTTCTGCATGATTGATCTCCGTCAAAAAACTAAATTCTTGCCGCCGATTTGCCAAACACTCAATTGCAATCACACCTTGACCTACGGAAGGTAGGCATAACTCAAACGGCAAAACTTCGGTGATCCAGGACTCCAGCCCCAAGCGCCTCAATCCAGCCTCAGCTAAAATGAGGGCATCATATTCGCCTGCAGCCAGTTTTTGTAAACGGGTCCCCACATTGCCGCGTAGCATCTTGATGTTTAAATCAGGTCGAGCATGCAAAAGGGCTGCCTGACGCCGCACACTGCTCGTCCCAATCACTGCCCCTTGAGGCAAATCTTGGAAACTTACTTTGGATCGACTCACCAAAACATCAAAAGGGGAGTCCCGTGACAACACTGCAGCAAGACAAAATTCAGGCTCCAGCTGGGGAGGGACATCTTTTAAAGAATGTACGGCAATATCTGCAGAACCTGCAAGCAATATCTCCTCAAGCTTTTTAATAAAAAGCCCTTTCCCTCCCACTTCCGCTAAACTGCGATCCAGAATTTGATCACCCAAGGTCAAGGATTCCACCCATTCTATTTGCAAAGTGGGGCAAATGGCCAACAACAAATCCTGAACTCTCTCTGTTTGCTTCAATGCAAGAGCGCTTTTTCGCGTTGCAATCCGTAATTTCATCCCTTATTTCCCAATACAAAATGTGCTAAAAATTGCTCCCAGTAAATCATCTGCACGAAACGCACCGGTGATTTCAGAAAGCGCCTCTTGTGCTAAACGACATTCTTCAGCCAGCAATTCTAAACTATGTGTATGCGCATAAATCTGCAAGCCCCTTTCCAAAGCTGCATGGGCGCGCTGTAAGGCATCTAAATGACGTCGCCGCGCCATAAACTGGCCTTCTCCTTCGCTTACCCATCCAAGACAGTCTAAAATTAAATGCTCTAACAGATCTAATCCCACCCCAGTATGCAATGAAACGCGCACTGCAGGTACCGTGATGCCTTTGGGCAAGGCAATATCGTCAATCCGCTCCGCTTTGGCACCACTTAAATCCACTTTATTAAAAACAATCAAAGTGGGGCACCGACCCAATAAATCTTCGTATTCTCGCAACAAATGCGTTAATTCCTCCCTTCGAGTATCATCCACAAGAAGCAAGAGGCACTCTGCTTGATTCATGGCTTTTTCTGTACGGCGAATTCCTTCTTTTTCAATCACATCGGTGCTCTGACGCAATCCCGCAGTATCCAAAAGATAGAGGGGGATCCCACGCAAACTGACCCTTTCCTTTAAAATATCGCGCGTCGTCCCAGCAATCTCACTAACAATCGCCACTTCATCACGGGCTAAATAATTCATTAAACTGGATTTTCCTGCATTCGGAGGGCCAACTAAAACCAATTGGGCACCTTCTTGCAGCAGGACCCCAGACTGGGCTGTCGCCTCTAAATGTACACATTCCTGCATAATCTGCTGCAACTTCCCTGTTATCTGCTCGTTTTCGATCATTTCGATGTCTTCGTCGGGAAAATCGAGCGTGGCCTCAATAAACGTCCGCAACTCAATTAAGGCTTTCACTAAATGGTGAATTTGCTTTGAAAATTCACCTTGCAGAGAGCGCATCGCTGCCCCTGCAGAGGCCCGCGTCGTGGCTGCAATGAGGTCTGCCACAGCCTCTGCTTGCACCAAATCCATTTTGCCGTTTAGAAAAGCCCTCTCGCTAAATTCCCCAGGACGTGCAAGCCTGGCTCCATAAGCCAAAGCTGTTTCGAGCAGCAAATCAACAATCACAGGTCCCCCATGACATTGCAACTCGACAACATGTTCCCCAGTAAAAGAATGGGGTGCTTCAAAATAAAGCGCGAGCCCTGCATCAATTCGCTCCCCCGTGGTACTCAAAAAGGCGGCATAGTGCGCATGACGCCGCTGCAAACTTTGCTTAGTCATTTGCTCAGCAATCATTAATGCTTTGGGACCTGACAAACGCAGCACTGCAACCCCACCCCGCCCCCTTGGAGTAGCCTCGGCAACAATAGTATCCAGCGTACTCATTTTAGACCCCGCATTGCTCCACCAGACCCAACTGATGCTTGCCATAGCCATCCACCCATTCAAAATCAGGCTGGCTGCCCTTTTCTCCTTGACGATAGACTAGCACTCGCTTTAACTGACCCAAATAATGAAGCCGCGCGACAATCTCCTGCCCCAAATAACACCCTTTATTGAAACTCACAGCCCCCGCTTCAACGAGCGCTAATTCCTGAGGCAAAAAACGCCCCACTGTTTCAGGATGCAGACGCACATGCTTGGCTTGGATTTCTGCAATGCGGGCGGCAGGATCCACAACTGCATGATCCATAGTCAAGCTGAGTTTGACTTTAGAAAAGCGCGCATAAGGCTGTAAGTGTTGTAATGCATGCTCAGCAACGTCATCCGGTGTTTTAAGCAGAATTTCATCACCTGCGGAAAATAGATCATACAAGGCCTCAACGCGACCTTTGAGATTACAATGCGCACCTCGTAATGGGTGAGTCGGGGTTAAGAGTTTGAGATCACAAGTCAATTGGCCTTGCAAAAAAGCGCGCGCATCCAGCCCCGAAACAGTCAAGATCGCCATTAAGACCCAACCGCATCCAAAACCCGATTCAACTGCCACACATTGACATAAGGCTCACCGATAATGCCCCAGGTACGTCCAACAGTATTTTGGGCAATTAATTGATTGACTGTTGCAATATCCAAATGACGAGCCACTGCCACACGATTTGCTTGATATTCTGCTGCCGCAACGGAAATATCAGGATCCAAGCCACTTCCAGAGGCAGTTACTAAATCAATCGGGATGGGCCCAACTTGATTGGGATTTTCACTTTGCAATAAATTAATGCGTTTTTGAATATAGGCGAGTAATTGGGGGTTGGTTGGCCCAAGATTCGATCCTCCAGAGGCAAGCGCATTGTAGCCACTGGGAGATGGACGAGTCCAAAAATCACCTGCTGCGGTAAAATTCTGTCCAATCAAACTCGAACCCAGTACCTGACCCTGCGCATTATAGATCAGACTGCCATTGACCTGCTTTGGGAAAACCGCCTGCCCCACAGCCATCATCAAGAGAGGATAGGCAAGCCCAACCAGCAAAGACATGAGGACTAAAATCACCACACTGCGGATGATTTCGGCTAAAAACTTTCCATTTGCCAACATGTTTGACCCCTTGGTTTAATGGAGTAGATTTTAAACTTCTAGCGGATCAACGTCAATGAGATATCGTGGCAGCCCCTTTTGTGCACCTAAATATTTCTCTAACTCCGTGAGCACCTGATGCAGCGAAGCACGGCGCGAGCTTTCTAATAACAGCTGGGCGCGATAAAAATGCGCCTTTTTACGCAAACCTGAGGCCACTGGCCCTAACACTCTCACCGCAGCCTGCCCGCCTAATTGAGTTTTCACCTTTTGCAAAAAAGCGAGCAATGCTGCCTCTTCGCGATGCTCTGCACGAAATAAAGCCATATATCGAAAAGGCGGCCACGATGCTTCCTCGCGCTCTTGCAACAAAGCCGCCGCAAAAGGCCCATACCCTTCTTTCAGCAGCAAACGTAATAAGGGGTGCTCGGGCACATGCGTTTGAATGAGTACCTCACTTGAATCCAAAAAGCGCCCTGCTCGCCCTGCAACCTGAATCAATAATTGCCCCATGCGCTCCATACCCCGAAAATCAGGTGCAAAAAAACCATAATCTAAATCAACAATACCCACCAACGTAATCCCGGCAAAATCATGACCTTTCGCTAACATCTGCGTTCCGATAATAATCTGTGCTTCACGGCGATGGATTGCTTCAAGCGCAGCCTCCAAACTCCCCTTTAAACGCGTGGAATCTTGATCCAAACGCACCACTTTATAAGCTGCAAATTCAGACTGCAGCTTTTCTTCCAGCTGTTCGGTGCCCTGACCAATCGGAATCAGCTCGGGATGGGCACAATTAGGACAGGATTTCGGGAGGGGAGTCATCCGACTGCAATGATGACAAATTAAGGCCTGTGGACGCTGATGCAAGGTATAACTCATTTCACAATCTGGGCAACTTAAGTGGGTTCCACATTCATGACACAGCACAATCGGTGCATAACCTCTGCGATTTAAAAAAATTAAAACTTGCTGGCCTTTTTGCAGATGCTGTTTCATCGCTTCAATCAAAGGTCGACTTAATCCTGCTGTTTTGGGCTGCTGACGCATATCAATTAGCTTGATTGTAGGGGGCGCAACTCCACGCGCACGGGCCGGCAAAACAAAATGTGCATAACGCCCCTGACCCGCAAAATATAAAGCCTCAACACTCGGTGTTGCAGAACCTAAAATCACCGGACACTGCAACTGTATTGCCCGCTTGATCGCAATATTTTTGGCAGAATACGGCACACCTACATTTTGCTTATAGGAGGTATCATGTTCCTCGTCGATCACCATCAAACTCAAATTTTGCAGAGGCAAAAAAACAGCTGAACGCGTCCCAATGACTAGTTTGATTTCACCTTGCAAGGCTTGGCGCCATACTTGACGTTTGACTGTTTCCGTCAACCCAGAATGATAAGCTGCAACATGGGCACCAAAACGCGCTTGGAAGCGTTGCAAAGTTTGCGGTGTCAGCCCGATTTCGGGAACCAGCACCAAAGCTGAATGGCCTTTTTCCAAAACCTGTTCCACGCGTTTGAGATAGACTTCTGTCTTACCTGACCCAGTCACCCCCTCCAACAATTGCACACCAAATTCAGTTAATTCACTCATCGAGGCAATCACTTGCTCTTGTTGTGGGTTCAATTGAATAGGGCTTGCTACAAACTGGGCTGCGGCAGGCAAGCCAATGCCTTTTTTTTCACGCTTCCCGACCAGGGGCTCTCCCCGACACAGCAATTGAGGCATGGCGGTATAATAGGCCTCTCCCAAGGGAACATGATAATAATCGCGAACAAAGTCAAAGAGTTCTCGCAACGATGCATCAAACAAGGGAGGCTCATCAAAGACAGAGGAGACTGCTTTTAATTTTGTGAATGCAACCGCACTGTGCACCGATACCGAGGTAATAATCCCAACCACTTGACGTTGTCGTAGCGGGACCCAAACGCGCCGACCCAATTCACAACCTGGAATGGCCTGATAGGTTAGCCCGTAAGGAAAAGGCCCTGGAATGGCCACTTGCACTAACATGCAGGCCGCCTTAAAACGGCTTCAACATGCGCTGACACAGACAAATCATGGCGCGCCACAAAACCTGGCTGAATCACATATTTCAGTCTTTTGGCCTCTTGCAACAATTGCGCTAGGGCTGTGGCAGTTTGTTCTTTTAAAATTAAACCTTCTTTTTCATCCAACAGTGCGGCTGCACCGACTCGTGCTGAAACTAAAACAGGTGTTCCACATTCCAGGGCTTGCACCACCACTAAACCAAAAGGCTCAAAATAAGAAGGTAAAACCAGCCAATCTGCTTCATGATAAAAATCAGCAATATTCTGAACATAGCCAAAACAACGCACATTGGACATGGCCGCTGCTGCTTTAAAAGGTTTACCCACAATGGTCAGCTCAAAGTCTGTTCTTGGTAATTTTTTCAAGGCTTCGAGCAATAAAAATCCCCCTTTTCGTTGATGCGAAGTCGAGGCAAATAACAAACGCAGTGGGCCTGAACGGGCTGCTTTTTTTTGAAAAGGAAAAGCGCGCACATCCACTGGGGGATAAAGCATTTGGATTCGCTTTGGATCAATCCTGTATAATTCAATGAGTTCCTGACGCAAGGCCTCTGAATGCGCAATGATTTTTGCAGCAGAACGATACGCTTTAGCCTCTAAATAAGCCTCAAGATGATCTTTCAAGCCAGAGCGATGACAGGCGCGCATATAACCGCGATGGGTTCCTCCTGTAATCAAAATATCCGCCCCAAAAGAACGGGTTGTCGACACCACTAAATCTACAGCGGGTCGATGCCGTTTTAACTTCCAAGCAAACCAATATTTACGTAAAAAACGCGGACACATGCGACTCACCGGCATCACCTTCACACTCACCGAGGGTGGAACTGGTACAGAAAGATCCCTCTCCATCACCCAGAGCGTGACCTCATGACCTTGTTGCAATGCTTCTTGCATAAACTCCAAAAAATAGCTTTCCATCCCGCCGCCAAAAGCCAATTGATGATGTACTAATGCCAATTTCATCGCCTGATCCCTACACTTAAAACATATCCCGCAAAGACCAAAATCGTTAACCACACCGAAACCGGCCAATTATTATAAAAAGCCAAAATGAGGGCCAGAATAGATAAAATAAGCGCAGAGAGCACACTAAAAATCAGACCTGTCCAAAAATGCTGCGTCCACTGCATACTGATTGCTGCAGGGCCGATCAACAAGGTAAACACGAGCAGAGCGCCCACAATTTGCGCCACTAACGTAACAGCCAAGGCTAAAATCAACATCAATACAATACCTAGCCCCCTTGTAGGCACGCCACGCGCCGCAGCCCATCCCGGCATCATCGAAGACAAAAGCAAAGGTCGCAAAATCAACGCGAAGACAATCAAAATCACCAAGCTCACAGCTGCCATCCATTTTATTTCAATGGGAGAAACCCCTAAAACATTGCCAAATAGTAAACTTACCGCTGCATTCGCTGATTGCGTTTCTTCGTGTAAAAACAACATTCCCAAACCCAGCATAAAAGAAAGCACCATGGCGATGACCTGATCTCTTTTTTGCAAATCCTCACCTAATAAGCCCATCAAATACGCCGCCACCAGTGTTGCCGCAAATTGCCCCAATAAAGGGGAAGTGTGTAATAAAAGTGCCAAGGTCGCACCAGTAAAACTGATATGCCCCAATCCATGCGCTGCAAAGGCCAAGCGCCGCAATAAAGTGATATAGCCCACCAAGCCCGCAATCAAACTGGCTAAAATAATCGCCCACAGCGCGTGTTGCATAAAATCATACTGAAACACAATCCCCTCCATGACAATGTTCAGTATTCATAAAAAACGGTGACTCCCCTCCTGCAAGCACCCATTTCCGGCCTTTGAACTCGACTACTTCGACTGCTGTTTGATATAATTCACTCAAGACCTTGGTTTGAATAACCTCATCAGGCGTTCCTAAAATGGCTTGATGTTTGCCAATAAATAAAACGCGATCCAAGAGAGGAAGGAGCGGGTTAAAATCATGCGCAGTGATCAAAACTGTCAATTTAAGGCGCTGATGTAAATGGTCAATCACGGTGAGCAACTCTTTTTGATAGTAAGGATCTAAATTAGCAAGAGGCTCATCCAACAATAAGAGCGTGGGGTTTTCTAGCAACACTGCAGCAAGTAAGACGCGTTTTTTTTCCCCTCCGGAGAGGGCCCGAAAGCGATTTTTTTTTAAAGCCAGCGCATCCACTTTTTGTAAAGCTGCTTCGATCATCATCTGCCCTCTACCCAAATAAGGCAATCCCCAACGCTCGCCTTGACAGACCGCTTTTAACAAACCTTCTACTGAATAATCTGCTGCTAAGCTCTCCCCCTCTTGTGCCAGATAGCCAACCTTTTTTTTATCGATGTTAATTTGACCGCGTGAAGAGGGTGAAAGCCCCAGCAATGCCTTTAAAAATGTACTTTTCCCCACTCCATTGGGACCAAAAATCCCAATGCGTTCCCCAACAGCAATACTTGCAGAAAACCCTGAAAATAAAGTTTTTCCTGGCACAGCTAAGGTTAAATTCTCAATACCAATCACTTTTTAACACCTAAAGCGACAGCTAGATTTTGCAAATTCTGATGCATCCAGGCGTAATACGTTGTTTTTGCAGGCATAAGCTCACTCACCCCCACAATCGGAATACCGCGCTCATTTGCAATTTGTTTAAATTGTTCCAGAGTGGGATCCACCACTTGATCATTATAAACCAGCGCTTTTACTGTTTCTGGCTTGAGGCTCTCTTCAAATTCAATAATTTCTTGAGGACTTAAGGGCACTCCATTCATGACCTTCACCTGAATGGATTGATTTAAGACTTGCAAACCCAAAGCCAGCGCAAGATCGTTAAAAATAGGCTCCGTTGCGGTGATAGATTCGCCATGCACCTGGCTCCGCACTTGATTGACTTCAAAATTAAATAAATTTGCCCGCTGCATAAAATAACTCAAATTTTTTTGATATTCACTTTTATGGCTAGGGTCAAAGGCACATAATTCTGCAGTGAGCGCTCGGGCAAACGCGGGAATGGTTTGCGGGGCATACCAAATATGGGGATTGCTACTAGGCAAAACATGAATCAATTGGCCCACATTGATGAGTACCGCTTTTTTGGAACTGCTCTGATACAATGCATCCATCCACGGGTCATAATCCACCCCATTTTCAATAATAATATTGGCCTGATCAACCGCTTTTGCGACATCAGGCCCTGCATCAAATTGGTGCGGATCACCCACAGGATTATTTAAAATGGAGGTCACCTGCACATAAGGTGCCCCTAAGTTTTGGGCAATACTTCCATAAAAATTTTCTGCAGCCACGATTTGGATTTGGCCTGGATTGGCATAAAGACCCATTGTCAGCAGTAACCCCACCCCGATCCACGCTATTTTCTTCAAAGCTGAAAGCCTCATCCTGTCCACTCAAGCTTATGGTACGCCCTCGCTCATTTACTTTCAATCCCAATCTCAGTAGGATGAGCAAATGATGCAATTAGTCCTACCCCTCGAAACAAAGTCCTTACTCCACTTTGAGCATTTTTACAGCGGTGAAAATGCGCTTAGTGTAGCCAACCTTGAGCATTGGCCCAAGGAGGAGTGGTTTATTTTTCTCCAAGGCCCTGAAGGCTCAGGCAAAACTCATCTGGCTGAAGCATTGGCTGCAGAAGTCTGGGCAACGGGACAAAAAGCGCTTTATCTTTCAGCAGCCCACCCCGCTTTTTATGAAGCCTTGGAGCATCTTACTTTTTCAGACCTGATCATCATTGACGATTTTGACCGCCTTTTTCCGGCAAGCTTAGATGAAGAAACGCAATTATTTGGCTTTTATAATCACTGTTTTGAAAAACGCGCGCCTCGTTTATTGCTCTTAAGCCGGCAACAAGCCTGCGATTTGCCCATTCAGATTCAAGATCTTGCATCTCGCTTACAGAATGGCCTCTCTCTTTACCTCAAACCGGTGCGAGATGAAGCTTTGCCTGAAGTTTTACTGCGTCATGAAGCGCGCTTATCACTTACCCTCACGCCTGAAGCGCGTGAATATTTAATCCATCACCTCCCCCGCACGCCTAAAGCATTGGTGATGAGCTTGGAGAGATTGGCTGCAGCGAGCCTGGAATCCAAGCGCCGCTTGAGTTTAGCCTATATCAAAACAAAATTATTAGAGTGGTCTCAGCGATAAAGCGGCACAGCATCAGAGAGGGCTTGTTGGCCCGGAAACTCTTGCTGAATGCGTTGATGATCCTCTTTATCCAAACTCCAAGATAAAGCTCCCAAATTTTCAATGAGATGCTCATGATGACTCGTTTTGGCCACAGTTACGACATTTTTCTGGGTAATGAGCCAATTCAGCGCCACCTGCGCTGGGGTTTTACCATATTTTTGGGCAATCTCATCCAGCAGGGGATTATTAACCAAAGCCCCTTTCTGCAAAGGGCGCCATGCCACTAGCAAACGATCATGCTCCTCGCAATCTTGCAGCACCTTTGCATGCTCAACCTCGCGAATCTGCACATTATAATGCACTTGATTGCAGACAATGGGGCAGGCACTTTCTGCCTCCAGCCATCTTAAAAAACGCGGACTTAAATTACACACACCAATATGTTTCACCCGCCCACCCGATACCAACTCATCCAAGGCGCGCATCGTCCCAGGCAAATCTTTTGCAGCTCCTGGATGGTGCAGTAAATATAAATCCAGATAATCCGTTTTTAAACGCTTTAAACTCCGCTCACACGCTGCCAAGACCCCACTGTAATATTGGTTTTCCGCCGCCACTTTGCTCACAATTTTTAAATTTTGACGCGCATAACCTTGAATGGCTTGTCCCAGCAGCTCCTCTGCATGGCCTGCTCCATAAGATTCTGCCGTATCAAGATGAGTAATACCCTCTTCCAACGCTTTTTGAATAGTTTCGATATGGCAGCGATCCTGACTATAATCCGCTTGATCGCGCCCCCCAATTTGCCATAAACCTAAACCATAAACAGGCAGCTCAAAGCCGTTTTTCAGCTTTTTAGTGGGAATCACACGCTGCCCCTCCATTTTTCCTTAGTTCACCATTGTAATGGCGTCCCCTTCATTCGACAAGCAGCAAATCAACGTTCACGCAGCCATTTTCAAAATACAGTGCATAACAAAAAGGTCCTTCCCAGTTTTCAATTGAGACTTCCGCCTTAAATTCAGGCTGACAGCGCTGCCAAATGGCATATAAAGGGTAATCAGACTCAATTAAAGTCACCTCAGGGCCAGCATGCAGATAAGTCTGACGCCACATAAAACAAAACTCAACAAAATCAGATAGATAAGGAAAATCTTGTGCCACAGGTGCCGTTTTCACAAATTCATGCAAATGAGCGCCATAATGCCCGAGATGCAATGTGGTAGAAAAATGCGTCGTCGCATAACGGTAACATAATTCTTGAAATAACTCCTGGCCAATCAAAGCTTGTAGCGGCTTGAAGGTTTTGTATAAAGCTTGCTGCAAAGTGCTTAAAATACTGGTTTTATAAATCGCCAAACCCTCTCGACAATGGAGCGATGCACAGAGGGCTTCTAATGCAGCCGGCTCACCTGCTAAAGCCTGGAGAAAAGCCTGTTCATGCGCAAACATTTTGACAACGCTCCAGCTCTTGTAAAAGCACTGTAAATTGGGGCAAATCATGATCCCATTCCAAACAAGTGGGGATGGGCCCATGTTGGCTTTGTACTTGCTGATACAGCGCTAAAACATCTGCTGCAACTGGCTTGCTATGTGTGTCAACCAACCAGTTATTTTGAGACATGGCGCCTGCCAAATGCATTTGTTTCACCGCATCAAAGGGCAATTTTTCACAAAATTCTGCAATGGATTCTTGATGGTTATGGCAACTGACCACAAGATTATTGAGATCAAGCAAAATGCCACATCCCGTCTTCTTAACTAAGCGCGTGATAAACTCGACTTCAGACATCTCACTGCCCTCTAGACGCAGATAACTTGAGATATTTTCAATTAAAAACGGCCGCTTAAATCTTGCCTGCAAATAGTCAATCTTAAAGGCAATATGGTCTAATAAAGCTTGCGTAAAGGGAATGGGCAAGAGATCATGCAGAAAAACACCTCCTACTTCTGAGAAACATAAATGATCCGACCACCATACTGGATTAAAGCGCTCCATCAGCGCCTCGACCAAAGCAAGATACTGTTGATTTAAAGGCGAGGACCCCGCAAGAGATAAATTAACACCATGCAATACACAAGGCTTCCTGCAAACTAAACGCTCCACTCGAGCCACAACCGGGGCATGCAAATCATGAAAATGATCAACCAGCAATTCCAACCACGCAACGCACTCGGGGGCTATTTCAAGATCATCCAGATACTGAAAGCGCAATCCTAAGCCTAGGCCTTGAATCACTAGCTGCTGGCCCCGACTTTTTTAGTTTTGCCTGCAAGCTGCCCCACCACCGCACCCTGTAGATTTGCACAGACCCCTTTGGGAATGGCAATCCAAGCATTACTAGCACGGTCCACGCTTGCACTACCGCCACAGGCGGTGCTATTGGTTGCGCAATCGTTCATCCCTTTTGCAGCCACGCCATAACACTCCACATAATCATTAGCATCGGCGGGGACTTGTTTGGTGTACGGCAACTTATCACACATGCCTTTGGTCATCATCAAAGGCACATCGGGGCCTGCTTTTGAAACGCCATAGCATTCAACAAGCGAGTTCTGCCCACCCTGACCACTGCCACTACAACCACTCAACAGAACCGCACTTAAAAACGCCATGGAAGGCAGAACGATTTTTTTCATTTTATTGGACTCCAATAATTTTGCCATTTTTTTGATAAGAACTATGAATCAGATGTCCCCACTTTTTATGGATCAAATAATCCAGGGAAAACCGCCCCATACCGTGAAACATCAGCAACATCAAGATTAGTCCCCACAGGATATGATCATCCAAACCAGCAGAACCCATTGGGGTCATCAAAAAGTGAAACGACAGGACACAAATAATGTTATAAATCAAAAAGCAAAATAAGAAAAATCGGCCACCTAAGCCTAAAACTAAGAGCACAGGAAAGACCAACTCCACTCCTGTCCCTAAATAAGCCGCAAAAGCAGGCGGAATCAAAGGGGTCGAATACACATATTTAAACAGCACCAAGGTCGTATCCCAATCAGCTAATTTACTCATGCCTGAAGTGAAAAAAACCTGCGCCACCCAGATGCGCGCCGCCAAATCACCTAAATCCTTGAAGCGATTTAAAAGATGAACAATGGGGCGCAGAACCCTAACAGAAATTTCAATGTGTTTCATTGACCCTCCTCGTCTCTGAGTACAAGCCTAGCATAATGCTTTGCAAGAAACCAGCGTGATATTTTATCAATTTTCTTTGATTCAGCACATACTGCTGCTATACTGTGCTGTCAACACTTTTGCTGATCACAAGGAAGTCCTATGCAACCGCAACCTGCTCAAGATAAAATTCTCGGCCTCAAAGACGTTGTCCTCATGAGTTTTTTTGCCAATTTAGGCATTCGCTGGATCCCGGTTGCTGCGGGGATTGGCCCCTCCTCCTTGCTGTTTTGGCTGATTGGCGCCTTGTGTTTCTTTCTGCCCTTTGCCTTGATTATTTCAGAACTCTCCAATCTTTATCCAGAAATGGGGGGCATGTACGCCTGGATTAAACATGGCCTGGGCAAAGAGGCTGCTTTTATCAGCGCCTGGTGCTATTGGGTGGTGAATTTTTTCTATTATCCTGCTATTTTAACTTTCTTTGCTTCAAATTTTGCCTATGCCCTGTTGCGGCCACAACTCGCCAATAATGAACTTTTTGTGACCTTGGTTGTTATCATCACTTTTTGGATCTTGACCATCGCTTTACTAGGCGGTCTCAAAGTCAGCAAATGGATGACTGAAACCGGAGGGATCATTGGCAGCTTGATCCCGATTTTACTCTTGATGGGCTTAGGGGGATTTGCTTTATTTTACTTCCATCACAGCATGACCCCCATAAGCTTACAATCTCTACTTCCCAACCAAAACATCATGGGCAATCTCTCTACGCTCAGCATTCTCATGTTTGCAATGGCTGGGCTAGAAGTCGTCCCTACTTTTGCCTCGTCGGTCCACAACCCCCACCGCAACCTACCTAGAGGGTTGATTATCAGCGCGATTCTGATTTTTGCTTGCTACACCCTAGGCACTGTGGCAATGAATATTATTGCAACCCCTGCCGAAATTCAAAAAACAACCGGCCTAATTAGCACCTTTGCACTGATTAATGGGCGCCTACACATGACTTGGCTCACCGAAATTTTAGCCTGTTTGCTCAGCTTTGCTGAATTGGCTGCACTTTCACTATGGATCATCGCTCCAGCGGTGATGTTTTTTCAGTGCACAGAAGGTAAAGTCCTGCCACCGTGGCTAAAAAAAACCAATCGCCACAATATGCCCGTGAATGCCTTTATCTTACAGGCTATCTTAGTGAGTGTAGTGATCTTACTCACCACTCTATTGCCTAGTGTTGCAGACATGTATCAAGTACTGGTCCTCATGACAACCGCGCTTTATTTCTTGCCGTATGTCCTGTTAATTTTTGCATATTTCCGCATCAAAAATCGCAATTTAAGCACCCCTGACCTCATTCCTGGTGGCCGCGCTAGCGCCTATGGTCTTGGTATACTCACCCTGATTTCCCTTCTGTTTGGCATTGGCTTTTGCTTTGTACCGACAGCAGGCATGTCGCCTCATGCACTCTTTGTTTACGAGGCAGAATTGATCGGCGGCCCTGTGATTTTAGTGGTTGCAGGCATGTTATTTTATACCGCTCGTCGACACCATCACTAAGATCATCATCTTTTTTACCAAAAAGTATTGTTTTTTTATATTATTTGAGTTAGAATCAGCGCGCTTTGATTTTCAGTATTTTATTTGGAATGTACAACGCGGCTTTTTTAAAACAATCTGTCACCCTGAAATGCGAGGTCGTTTTTGACGAGCGCGGCTGTGTGTTTTTTTCGCCAATAGGGCCAAGCAATGTCTATCAAGACAAAGTGAGTCATGACATCAGCGGCATCACGATGCCGACAACTGATCCTGATCACCCCATCATTGCGTATAACCAGCCAACTCCATATGCCATATTAGGCCATCGCGTGATTGAGAGCGACCCTGCAACCCCGAGCGATGAGGCCTATTTAGCCCCCCAAAACCCTGATGCACCCTTGACACTTGAAGCACTGACCAGCATCTTTAGAACCAACCCTCTGCTAACCTATTTATGCTGTTATGTGATTATTTCAGCAAATCCAGACGGCTCAAAATATAGCTTAGGAATGATCCATAAAAAACACGCGTATTTACAATATGGAGCCGTGGCAACAATGGGTGGCATTGATTTTCAACCTATGGGTTTTTTGCGTCCACTTTTTCAAGAAAATGATACGGAACTTTATTTAACTGGATTGGCTACTGCAACAGAACCTTCCATTCCTCTATTTAACCGTATCACTACTCAACAAGGCGTGAGCAGCCGAGGCATTGAGAGCAGTGACCCGGCTGCTGATGAGATTTTTTTGGCCTCGAGACAAAATTTTCGACAAAGCTCATGGACCCTACTTTGTGATGTGTATCAACGCTTTCTTGCTGAAACCACTTTTGGACTGTTTCGCTATGCGTTGGTTTATTTTGATTTTTCTGGATTATATGTTTTAGGCAGCGTACAAACAAAACGCCCTGGATGTGACCTTTTTGACTATTTGGTTGACGACAAAGGCCAATGCCGCGCTTTTCCTCCAGAGGATAGCCTGGACCTCACCGAGGCTATTTTGCACGCCTATACAGAGATAGAAAGAGCGGGCTGGCAACAATTTGATGTGAAGCATGATAATATGTTGGTGGTTCGCGATCCAGTTACAAATAAGCATACTGTGCATGTGATCGATCATGGTCTCAGCGCAGCAACTCCTTATCAAGACTTCCTTTTTCGAGGATCTCTCCCTTTCGCAGCACCCGAGCTACGACTTAGCGGCTGTTATAATCATCGAATCGATGTGTATGCTTTATCTTGCATCCTCCTTCACGCCTTGGCACCAAGCTGCTATTTTAGCATTGATATACAAAGGCAAGTCGATGCACAAATGAACAAGTTCTATAGCAATGCTGAATACATCACTGGGCATTGCAAGGCCATTCTCGCAGAAATGTCTACGCGATTTGGCACAACGCGGGCTGAGGCTTTGTTTGCTTTAATGACAAGAATGGGGCATATTGACCCAGACTGTCGGCCTAGCATTCAGGAGGCTTTACTTGAGTATCAGGCCATTTGCTCTGACGCAACCAGTTGCGTTACGCCAGAATCAACGGCTTTAACCACAGAGTCACCGACTCATATTAGCGAGGCCCTTGCAACACCGTTGACGGAAAGGCGATCTGTGAGTCCTTTCCTCAGAAAAGCGCTGACCGCACCTTCTGCACTTTCACCTGCTCCTTTTAACGTTGTGCCCTAGAAAAAACTCAGCACCTCTTGAATATGCTTTGCCCCCGCCAACACCATTAAGAGACGATCAAAACCCAAAGCTACCCCTGCACAAGAAGGCAGGCCTTGTTCTAAAGCAGAGAGCAGGTTTTGATCCACTGGAACCACTGGCAAATCGAGCTCGCGACGCTTTGCTAAATCGGCTTCAAAGCGCTTGGCCTGTAGGCCCGCATCCGTCAATTCATCATAGCCATTCGCTAATTCCATCCCTTGCCAATACACTTCAAAGCGCCCTGATACGGCCTCACCCTTATGGTTAACGCGCAAACGAGCCAAGGCGGCCTGCGAAGCTGGATAATCATAAATAAAGACTGGCCCAGGCAGAGAGGCCAAGGCAGGCTCAATCACTGAGGCCATCAATAATTGCAAGCAAGTGTCCAGGTCAGGATGAGGCAGGCCTGCAATCGGCCCTATTTTTTCTAGAACCAAAGCCTGCAAATGGGCTTGTTCCACACGGTGCGGATTAATCTGCAAATACCGTCCAAACACCTCAGCATAGCTCCATTTTTCAATCACCAAAGAAGTGGAATGGCGCGTCTGCCACACAGCTTGAAATAATTCAGCCATTTCAGCCATGAGGGCGTGATCATCAAAACCTAAGCGATACCATTCCAGCATCGTAAATTCTGGAGAATGCAGACGGCCATACTCGTCATCACGAAACACTTTACCTAATTGATAAACAGAAATGGGATAAGCCGCCAGCAAACGCTTTAATGCATATTCAGGTGAAGTTTGCATATAAAAAGTCTGCTCGCCAAAAACACGAATTTTTGTGGTTAATGCTTCAAGATGCGGATCGGTGACGGGGGCCAAACCGAGAATGGGCGTCTCCACCTCTAAAACCTGCCGCGCTTTAAAAAAAGCACGCACTTCCTCCAACACTGCCGCACGTAATTTTAGGTTCTGCAACGAGGCAGTGGGCGCAAAAGACATGCTTATTTATTGACGCGAGATAAATATTCACCCGTCCGTGTATCCACACGCACCACTTCGCCAATTTGCACAAACAAAGGCACGCGCACCACAGCGCCGGTCTCTAAAGTGGCTGGCTTACCGCCGCCGCCTGAGGTATCGCCCTTGAGTCCAGGATCTGTTTCGACAATTTTCGCTTCAATAAAAGTGGGTGGAGTGACTGTTAAAGGTGCGTCATTCCACAATGTCAGCATACATTCGCATTGCTCCATCATCCATTTGATATTATCACCCAATACGTCTTTAGCGACTTGATATTGCTCGAAAGTTTCAGGCTGCATGAAATGGAAAAACTCCCCATCATTATAAAGGTATTGCACTTCCAAATCACTCACTTCAGCGGCATCAACAGTATCTCCTGACTTAAAAGTCCGCTCAATCACCCGTCCGTTAATGAGATTACGCAATTTCACCCGATTGAACGCCTGACCTTTACCGGGTTTAACAAACTCGTTTTCTAAAATATTATACGGCTGGCCATCCATTAAAATCTTGACTCCGCCCTTAAATTCATTAGTGCTATAAACCGCCATCATTAATCCTTGTATCATGAATATGCGGCGATTATAGCAAGACTGGCGGGCTTTGGCTACTGCGTCGAGGGTTGGGATAAAGTCTGAGATAACACATCCTCTTCTTGCTCTTTTGTTTCTTCTTGCGTTTTTACGCAGAATGCTGGAGTCAGGGCAGACGGCGGAACATAGGGGACAATCACGGCTACCTTTTCCTCAGCCATTGGGTTTTTATAGAGCGCTTCGGTTCTATCCAGAAACGGGGTTGCGCCCAATGGATCATCATCTAAAAGCCGCTGCATACGTCCTTGCACTTCAGCGTCCTCGATGGTGCATGCCAAATGCGCTACTGCACGCGCATAAGAAGCATAGGATCCTACAACCGAAATTAAAAGTACACTGCATGCCACAGCCCACCACATACCTGGATGATCTTTAAAGCCTGGCTCTACATCAAATATCTGCTCGACCAACCAAGAAAAAATCATCCACAGCAGCGAAGCCCTCCCAATCCCTCCACGCAAAACATTATCCAGCATCAGCATGACTGGACTGGGGGAGAGTTTTTCCTCCAATTCTTTTTTATCGTGGACTAATATAGGCCGACGGTTCCACCATTTTGCCGTTTTTAAGGAGCTAATCATTCCCACCACTGCAGGTAGGCCAAAAATAATTTCCTGCCAATCTTCATGAGGCATACCCGACACTTTGGCCAACTCCAAAGCTGCATTTCCTCTCGCCCCTCCGCGCAACAGCATGTCGCAAAATTTAGCGAAATCATGGAGGTAAACATGCTGATTGGCTTGAAATTTTTCAGTGCGCAGATAGGAAAGAGTGGCAGCAAAAACCCAAGAAAGCACGCAAATCCAAAGCTGCGGCTTGCCCCCACATAATTGAACCACAGCCAAAAAGGCATTCGTCCGTGCCGGCCCTCCCCTCAAAATAGCATCCGCACAGCTCACCAACCAAGGTGTTTCTTTCGCTTTTTTATGATCAGCCACCCACCACCCCGCGCTGAAATAAGAACTAAACCAAGCAATCCCGGCGACAGGGCCAATGAGGATCGTGGAGACAGAGGAAGACCAAATTTTCATCATTTCTTTCTGCTCTGAAGCACGCGCTCCAGCCCGTAAAGCAGAGTCCACAATGCGCGTAGCGCGCACTGCGCGGGTAGAACGAGGTTGAAGACAATACGACATATTCCCTCCACAAAGTTCTTTTTCCCCATCAGTATACCAGCTTTTAATTTATTTTAAACTTCAACTCACAATACTCATTTTGTTTGCTGATGCTAAATGACACCTTATCGAAAATGATAGACTGAGGGAGGGGACATAAAATCTTGCTTGTATCATAAATAGAACTCTCTTGTGCAGTGATAATTTTCCCCATTTGCAAAGGTAGCCAAGCCTGTTTAAGTTTTGCAAAACCGTGATCATTCCCTTGAAAACGAAGCACCCAGATATCCACTTTCTGCACCCCCTGTTGTGCCAAAAAAGGCTGGAGCTGGTATTGAATCGCCGCCTCCCCTGCTTTAAGATGTGTCACTTCCTCCACCACCACAACGTGTTTTTGCGTTTGATACACTTGTGCTGACCCATGAGCCAGGTTAAAGTTGGTGATTTTAACTTGCCCCAACGGGATGAGAGGACGCGGATCAAATAACGGCAAGAGCATCACCCAGCCTAAATAGCGCCCCGGCCAACCCGGCGGTGCAAAAATCAGGATTAAGCCCAACTGCGCTAAGAGCATGATTGCAAAATCAGGTTTTGGCAAGACCCAACCCCACCAAGATTGTAAGGCAAAATAATGTAAAATCTGCCATAGCCAAGTCATCAGCAGATTACTCAAATGAAATAACGCCGCCCCCAAACCTGGCCAAATAAAAATAAACACAGCCCCCAGCAGCGCAAGGGGAATCACCCCTAAAATCATGATCGGCACCGCAAGCAAATTCGTGAAAAAGCCGATCACCGAAAAACTTTGAAAACAATAAATCACAATGGGAATCAGCGCCCAATACATCACCCATTGTGGGTAGATCCACTCCCAGAGATATCGTCGCCACCAGGCTTGGATTGGCTCACGCCCACTCAAAGTATAAATCAAAAAAAAGACGGCCAAAAAAGATAGCCAAAACGCTACACTCATGACACTAAAAGGGTTCCACAATACAACCAAGCCTAACGCCCAAATGAGCATTTGCAAGGAATGGTATTGTTTTAAAAATAAACGCGCCAAGCCCATCAGCCCAATCATCCACAAAGCGCGCTGAGTGGGCACGACAAATCCTGCTAAAATACTGTAGAGCACACCCAAAATCAGGCCAGCTATCAAGCCAACCTGTTCAGCAGGAATCCACAAACAAGCACGCGGAAAGAGGCTCCAAGCATAACGCAAACCCATTCGCCCCAAAAAGGCAAACAGGATGATATGCAAGCCCGAAATCACCATAAAATAACTGGTACCCGTCCGCTCAAAAACTTGAATTTGTACGGGATTCAAGCCACTTTTATCCCCCAAAATCAATGCGATTAAAATCCCCTGCATCGATAAGCCTGATGTTGCCTGCATCACTTTGTCATACACGAGTGCACGCAAGGCCTCAGGCGCAACCCATAGGGGGTGGCTGCTTACAAGGTGGTTGCCCTCATGATTCAGAACATATCCAGAGGCCACCACCCCCTGTTGTTTCAAATAGGAGGCATAATTAAATTCCCCCGGATTATTTTGAAAATCAGAGCGCTTGATTTTAACCCAAAGCTGCCAAATCTGACCCGGTTGTAAATCAGGAATGGGCTGATACCAGTTCAGTTCCAATACCCCGCAGGTGGTCCTCAACCAGATACGTTCAGCATGGGCTCGATGCTGGGGCAAAGTGATAATCAGGCCCGTCACCTGCACAGGATGATCAAAGGCAGAAGCAGGCCATTTTTGCAGATAAAACTGCAACAATACAAAGACACCATGCAATGCGGCTCCTAAGATACAAATCTTAATAATCAGATGAAAATTCCCTGCTTTCATCCTTGGTAGGATAACACAAAATAGATCTTAAAACAAACAGTTTTTTAAAAAAACAAACCTCGAGCTCTTGCCTATTTTTACCACACCAGTAGGTTTTCTCTTTCAAATATGTTATAAGCATAGTTTTATGGCATTCATTCAAACAAGGAGTAGAGCATGGGGCAAGCGGTAAAAAAAATCGGACTGTTTAGCGCCACCGCAGTGGTTGCAGGCAATATGATGGGCTCGGGCATCGCCTTATTGCCTGCAAATTTGGCCGCTTTGGGCTCGATCACTTTGATCAGCTGGCTCATTGCGATCATCGGCGCCCTTGCTTTGGCCTATTTGTTTGCTAAACTCGGGACCCTCAATCCGCAGGAAGGCGGGCTGGTTGCTTATGCAGGAGAGGTGTCGCCTGTACTTGGCTATCAAACTGGAGTACTGTACTTTCATGCTAACTGGATTGGCAATTTGGCGATTGCGATTACCGCAGTTTCTTATCTTTCTATTTTTATCCCCGTCTTAACCCACGCGATTCCTGCTGGTTTGTTTACCATTGCGATCATCTGGATTTTCGCCCTTCTCAATTTGCTTGGCGCGCACTGGATCGGCCGTTTGGCAGGCTTGGGAGTGAGCCTACTCATGATCCCGATCATTATCACTGCTTGCGGAGGATGGTTCTTTTTCCACCCCCAACTCTTCCATGCCAATTGGAATGTTTCAGGCAAGGGTGATACTCATGCCATGATGAGCGGGATCCTTCTTTGCATTTGGAGTTTTATTGGAGTTGAATCAGCTTCCGTCGATGCTAATGTCGTGGAAAATCCTAAACGCACCATCCCAATTTCAACCCTAGCGGGAACCCTTATTGCTGCCTTAGTTTACCTCTTATCTACAACAGCGATGAATGGGATGTTTCCAGCAGCCACACTCGCGCAGTCAGGCGCTCCGTTTTCACTGGCCATCAACACCATGGTCAAGGGCTATGATCTTGGCCATATCGTGTCTTTTATTACTGCTTTTGCTTGCTTGACGTCTTTAAGCTCATGGATTTTACTTGTGGCACAAGCGGGTGCACGGGCAGCACATGATGGCAACTTACCACCGATTTTTGGACGCCTCAATCAGCGTAATATTCCCGCAATGGGAATCATTCTCACCACGGTCTTTATGACCCTGCTCATGCTGGCATTGATGTTTTTACATCAAAGTTCAGGCCAAATTTTTGGCGAAATCATTTCCATTGCCGTGTTGCTCACGATTTTGCCCTATTACTACTCGGCCTTAAACTTGATTCGCATCGCAAAACACCGGGCCCGGGCTTTTTTACAATTGGCCTGCGGCCTGATTGTGACCTTGTTTTGCTTTGCAGGACTTTTGGGAGCCAGTACCTACGCTATTATGGCCACGATGATTCTCTCTTTAGGCTGCCTCGTTTTTTACGCTAAAAAAGATCATCACGAATACGAAGAACGCATGTACAAAGAGGAGCGAGCAACAGAATGAACATCCTAAGCTTATATAAACCCCAACAAGAAGGCTATAAGTCCCGTTTTATTGAAGCACTCCATCAGCGCTTACAAGAACAAGGCTTCCACGTAGAGAGCTCCCATTGCTTCAAAGAGGCCGCGAGTATTCTGGACGAAAATCCTAAAATTATGGCGTTTTTATTTGACTGGGATCATTTTGATTTAAATGCTCTAACTAAAATTGCAGAGATTACCAATACTCTGCCCATTTTTGCCTTTACTGATCACCACTCTGTACTCGACATTAATCTGGCTGAACAGA
>JAJZUD010000092.1 GCA_021848625.1 Pseudomonadota bacterium | reverse complement strand
TCAGCCTCTCCAACCACAAGCATGTATTCGCTGAAATCTCTAAAAAACAACGTGACATCCTCGCTGCCCTCAAAATATCAATCCCCGTCGATCATCGTTATTAAATCTCTTGAGACTTTAGGTGGTAAAGCCGAATTTAATCGTCAGGGGGCGTATAAGTTTAGGGGTCGAACAGGAGCGTTGTAGAGTTTACTGGTGCCTGTGTACGTAGATCCGTCTTGAGTTGTTGCATGCAAGAAATAAATATAGGGGGTGATTGATGAGAGGTCTTGGAGAGCTTGATGAAAGAACTATGGGTAGGCCTTTGCCCATTTTCACACAAGTGCAGGAAGCTGCAATCTTAAGAGTGTGGCACTATTTGAACACGTATGAAACCAACTACCAGAGTAAAAAGCCCTGGTATCTGGATTGGATGAACCGAAGGAATCATTTTGAGGCGCTGACTTGCAGGATTGCTCAAACAGGAGTGGTCGAAGACGTTACCCCTGGAATCGCCTCATTTTGGCATTTGTTTACTTCAAACCGTTATTATACCCATATGAAAAATTTTTTTTCTGTTTTTCCTAAGGGGCAACCTCTTGATCTTAAAACCTGGATCGCCTTTTTTGACTTATATGCCAAGTCCAGTGTTGCAGATATTGAGCAGCAACAAGCTGTATTTATGCAAATTATCGAGAGAATTAGACAAGAGGGTCGGTTGAGAGAGTTTATAGTGCCCTTTTCTCAGATTATTTGTAAGCTCGCTTGTTCTTCTGAAAATAGGCACAAAGACCAAGCAAGTTGGATATTAAGTCGGTTGACCCCTGATCAGAGAATCGCTGTGGGTATTCAAAGCGTGGCAGACGGTGACTCTGCGCATGAAGAATTGTGTCAAGATTTTTTGGAGGCTTGCAAGGGGGGAACAAATTGTTTTGATTTGCTAGAGGATAATACCCTGCGCTTTTTAATCAAGCAGCTTTGTTCGGGCAGGTATGGCAATCCAGCTCTTTTTTTTACATATTGTTTATCTAGGCCAACATTAAGGGAAGAGATTTATCAGACTTGCATACCCCAATGGAAAGACTATCAAGAAAAAACTTGTTCTTTAGAAGAGCTTTCGAGAGGGATCATTCTGAAGTGTGTTTCGGAACCAGAAAATGTACATGTAATGGAAGTGCTCAAGCAAGCTATTCAGGAAATTAGCCTAGAAGGGGTCAGTGTAGAGGAGCGGCGTTGGTATTTTGCAATGCGCCTTCATTTGGAAAAGGCTTGTGGTAGACAAAATTGGAATGACATCCCTGCAGAATGGTTTGATGGGGCTGCAAAATTGATTAGGCCGGATGTGGATTGTGTAAAAACCGCACATACTTTGCAGCTATATGATTTGATGTGCTTGGATCCTAATGGTGCATTTCTACTCTGGAAGGAGTTTTTGGAAGATGCGTTAAAGATAAGAGATTTTACTGAACAAAAAGTTGAGTTATGCGGAAGGGTATTAAAAGTTTTTAATGGAAATCAGTCTTCTGATGAGATCATGTATCTTCACTCTCTCAACCTAACCAAAATATGCATGGGGCCTCTTTGTGCATTGTTGGAGCAAATACAATGGTGTTTAGAGAGCAATGAAATCCTTAATGCGTTTGAAGAACTTAACGAAAGACTTCAAGACGTGCTAGAAATGACATTAGGAATTTTATTTCAGTATGTGTTCTCTTCGGGCTTAGTGGTCACAGACGAAGAGTTAACGCTGATGGAGACTGCGATGAATGCCTTAGATGATCGATGGTTAAGTCGTCAGGCATGGCAAGATAAAAGCTTAATCTTGCAGCGATGTGAGAGGAATCCAGAAGGGCTGCGAGATTTTGAACAGAAGGGGCATACTCCAGAGTCTTTATCTGACGATCCGGTGCACATGGAATTATTAAAAGGGTATTGCGTAGCCATCGCGTGTAGAAATACCAGGAATGTTCGATTGCCAGCGGCTCCGGCCGGAGGAGGGGTAGGGGTGGCACCCTCCAATCCTGGTTTTGTATTGACTTTTAAGGCTGAGAGCGCGCAATGCGATGTGTTGGCGCGCCGTGATGCTGCGTCTAGTTGGTCTACTGCGGCTAGGCGGGGTATTGTGTAGTGCGATGATTTTAAAATCAGATTAAATAATATGCTTTACAAGTCCCTTTTTTAGGGCTATATTCCCTCTGTGAGCAGTGCAATGGCTGCAATGCCATGCACGGTCTGATTAAAGAGAACAACCAACAAGCGAGGGAAGAAGAGCATTATGACTCAATCAGCAAGCCCCTTTTTGCAAGGTGTTTTTGCCCCATGGCGCCAGGAAGACAATATCGCGCCTCTAGAGGTCATCGGCAAACTTCCTGCAGACTTGCAAGGGGTTTTACTGAGAAATGGCCCCAATCCCCAATTTGACCCCATCGGTGCGTATCATTGGTTTAATGGGGATGGGATGTTACATGCTATTCGTATTCAAAATGGGCAAGCCTGTTATGATAATCGCTGGATCCGCACGCCTGCTTTTAATTTGGAGCGTGAAGCAGGGCGGCCTTTATTTAACAGTGATCTCACTCAAAGTGCCTCCCCATCTTCAGCACAAAACATGAATACAAGCCCAGCCAATACCAATATTATTAGCTATCACAATCGATTGCTAGCCCTGTGTGAAGGCGGGTTGCCTGTAGAAATTCAGGGCGCTAATTTGCACACTTTGGGGGAGTACACGTTTGGGGGGCAAATTCAACGTGCGTTGACGGCCCATCCTCGCTTTGATCATCGTTGTCAGGAATTTTTAACCTACAGTTATATCGATGTCGATGGGCGTTTGCTGTATTATCGTCTGGATCGTCATCAGCAGCTGATCGCTAAAGAGGCGATTGCCTGGCCTTATGCGTCCATGATGCACGATTTTGTGAATACTGAGCACACTGTGATTTTTTCTGTTTTTCCGTGCACTATGAGTATCGAACGCATGATGCGGGGAGAGAGCATTTTCATGTGGGAAGGAGATCAGCTGCAAACGCATTTTATCGTGACCGACCGGATGGGCAAAGAGGTCCTGCGTATTGAAACCGACCCTTGCTATGTCTATCATTTTGGCAATGCTTATGAGGAAGGGCATACTTTAGTGATCGATGCGCTGAAATCTGCAGTCGCCGCGTTGATGCCTGATCGTCAAGGTCAAATCGTTACAGATGAGAGGAGTGCCGCACATTTGGTCCGCTGGAGGATTGATCTACAGAAGCGCAGTATTCAGCTTGAAGATTTGGATCTTTCTTTGGGTGAATTTCCTCGTTTTGATGAGCGTTTCAATGGCTATTCTTACCGTTATTTGTATAGGGCAGGGCAGGCAAACCCTGGCTTGTCATTGGATCGGATTATGGCGCATGATCTCCTCAAAAACAAAAAAAGTGAGCATATTTTTGGTGCAGATATGCCAGGTGAGCCCGTGTTTGTGCCGCGCAGCCCGCAAGAGGGATGGGGGTATATTTTGACGGTGGTCTATCGCACAGAGGAAGACCGCAGCGATGTGGTCGTTTTAGATGCACAACAGATTGACGCTGAGCCTTTGGCCATCATTAAAATTCCGCATCGCATCCCTTTTGGCTTTCATGGAAATTTTATCCCAGCAGCCTAAGGGTGATCATAACCAGCGGCACGGGGTGCGGGCTTAATGATGATGTCGGCATTCCTGAAAGTAGTGGCAGGAGGGGGCGGTACTAACTTATGTATTTTATAGGCATCGCGTTCAGCAGGATCTAGGCGCGAGGCTAAGATTTCATGTCGCGCCTGTTTTTTGCCAGTGGTGGTTTTAGTGCGGGCAAGTAAGTAGCTTTGGAGTTGATAAAATGGCGTATAATTGGGTTTGGGGATGCCCTCCGCGTCAGTGCGCATATGCATGAGCGCGTTGCGGCAGAGGCGAAACTGATCCATCAGGTCATAATTGATTGAGAATTCATTTGCAAGGAGGGTGTATTTTTCTGGAGCTTTTTTGAATAGTTCACCAAAAATAGCACCAATATCACCCAAAATCGAACAAAGAATGAGTGGTGAATTGTTTAATTTATAGGATAGGCTAAACCAAAAAAATCGCCTTGCAATACATTGTCCTAGGAGGGTTAGGTCGAGCGAAGCCAAATTAAAATAATCGTGTGCTAGATACTGATTGGCTTCTCGACATTTGTCTGGTGAAGACGAGAGGAGGCAAGAGTCAATCAGGTCAGGATGTGCTACTTCAGGAATCAAGATGCCATAATGGGCCAAAGCAGTGTTTCGGTTTTGTTCTGCTGCAGGAAGAGTGCTGGAAAAGGCATCTCGTTTGCCTGCAAGGCAAAGGGCGCGGCTCATATAGTAATTTATGATCATCGGTAACTTTTTAGTAAAGGCCAAGCTGGCGCGCTGGGGTAGAAGTTGTGGGCGACCACTGGGGGATGATAGATCGAAACTGATTTGCAAGCCTTGTTCAAGAGGGTAATGTGGCCGGCTTGCAACGGCGATATCTTTTTCTTCCACATCTAAAGGGGGTTGTGCAATAACCTGGAAAACCAGTGGGGTGGTAACAGGGGCGGGGGGATTGCTTATGCTGAGATTGGTTGGAGAGGTGAAGCTATCAATTTCCCTAGTAATGTTATGGGCACCTCTAAAAATTCGAGTTTTTGGATTAGCGGCCTAAAAAAGCAAGCATAGCCGCGAAGCGGCGGCGCAATTTTTGCATTTATTTTTGATTTTATCGCTCAGACTGTGATTTTCTGAGCCTT
>JAJZUD010000021.1 GCA_021848625.1 Pseudomonadota bacterium | reverse complement strand
CCTCCTTTATGCCCTGATCTAAACATTCCTCTGCAACAGCCAAAGATCATGACAACAATGAACAAAACCAATAGTATGGTATTTAGCATAAGCTTCTCCTAGTTTTTCTATTGAGTGACAGGGTTGATTTCAACAATGGTCATCATCCCCGCTTCTTGATGGTAAGCCATGTGGCAGTGGAGCATCCATTTACCAGAATAATCGGCATCAAAGATGACTTTCACTTGCGTATGCGGTAACACCAAAATCGTATCATGCAATGCACCATCAGTAATGCTTTTCTGGTTGATGCCCACTAACTCAAAGAAGTGTCCATGTAAGTGCATAGGATGAGCCATATTGCTTTCATTGTTAAAAATAAACTCAACCCTTTCTCCTTCTTTAAGTTGAATGGGTGTAACATTGGGCCAAGCCTGGCCGTTGATCATCCAAATGTATTTTTGCATATTGCCGCTTAAGTTCAGCGTGACCACTTGTTGAATTGGTTTTGATGGCAAGGGGTTTTCGCTCTTCATTTTAAGCTCTTGCTGATAATTCAGCGCAGGGACAGCATTTTGAGCAGTCTCACTGATCTTGGGTACTGTTGCCCCAGGAGTTACTAAAATTAATCCTGTTTGTTGGGTGAGGCCCTCAACTTGTCCAAGGATCGGAAAGGCTCCTCCTGATTTAGGGATCGTCACTAAAATATCAATACGCTGGCCCAGCGCCAATTGGAACGTCTTACCACTTAGTGGTTTGATATTTTCACCATCAAAAGCTATAGCCTCTCCTGTTAGACCGCCAAGGTTAATCCAATAGTTACTGCCAGCGCTGCCATCAATAAAACGTAACCGTACCGTTTTACTTGCTTGAACTTTTACGATTTCAGGATTTTGAAGAGTTTGGTAATTTGTTAAAAAGGCATCATATTGTACATCATTCAAATCAGGCTTGCTGTCATCCATGTTCATTGAACTACTACTCATGTTCATATTTTGCATAGAACTATGATCTTGCGACATAGCATTCATATTCTGCATATCACCCGACATATTATTCATGCCAGCCATCGCTGTACCCGATTGTAAGTCTTTAAAAACAGTTTCAGGATTTTTAAAGGTAAAATCCTGGAACATAATGACAACCTGCTGGTCTTTGTTATAAGGATCATTGGGATCACTAATAATAAAAGGCGCTTCCATTAAGTCCTGTATTTGTAGCCCCATGTGAGAATGCATCCAGTAAGTACCTGCTTGAACGAGCGGGTATTCATAATGATATTCGCCTCCTGGCAGAATGGCTGCTTGTGTGACCCCAGGCACCCCATCCATTGCATTGGGCAGGATAAGCCCGTGCCAGTGAATCCCCGTAGGGACATCCGTTTCGTTTTTGACAATGACATTAAAGTCCTGGCCTTTGGTGCCATAATATCCCCAGGTGCCATCAGGCTGCTCAATGGTATAAACCACTTTGCTTTTGCCATCAACATTAATGGTCTTATCCTTGATCTCTAAAATGATCGGGGTACTTGCAGCAAAACTGATTTGGCTGATCAGCAAAAGAGATAGACTTAAATATTTTAATGAATGACGCATGTTTTGCATTTTTTAATGTTCCTTATGTTTTTTAAAGAGTCTTAAACGATTGGAGTTACTGACCACTGTCACCGAAGATAAAGCCATAGCTGCTGCCGCAATCATGGGACTTAGTAAAATGTGCGAGAAGGGATAAAGGATACCCCCAGCAATGGGAATGGCAATCACGTTATATAAAAAGGCACCAAAGAGATTTTGTTTCATATTGAGTGTGGTGGCTTTTGAAAGCCCAATGGCATTCACCACGCCTTGTAAAGAATTACCCATGAGGGTCACAGGTGCACTCTGCATCGCAATATCGGTTCCTGCTCCCACAGCAAAACCCACCTCAGCCTGAGCCAAAGCTGGGGCATCGTTCATGCCATCCCCAACCATCCCGACTTTTTGGCCGTTCGCTTGCAGTTCTTTGATAAAAGTAATCTTATCCTGGGGTTTGGCTTCGGCTAAAAAACTGTGAATCCCCAAACTTTTTGCAACATGCTCTGCGACCTGATGATGGTCTCCGGTCAGCATAGCTACCTCTATGCCTTTTTGTTGCAAAGTCTGAATTACGGCTTTGCTGTCTGATTTAATTGGATCACTAATTAAAATCAACCCCAATGTTTCTTTAGCATTCGCAAGATAAAGCGGTGTTTTACCCTCTTTGGCCAAAGTCTCACCTTCGGTAAAAAAAGTATTATTGATTTGGCTCCTCTCAAGCCACTTGGCATTACCCAGATAATAAAGTGTTCCTTTGATTTTGGCTTTAACTCCATAGCCATTTACAGCTTCAAAATCTGTGATATTCAGTAAGTTGGCATTTTTCTCTTTGCCTTTATTTAAAATGGCTTTGGCAATGGGGTGCTCTGAATATTGCTCAAGACTGATCGCAAGCTCTAAAAAGGTCTTTTGATCAAAGCCTTCTTTAACTTGAATTTCAGTGACGGCAGGCTTGCCTTCCGTTAAGGTTCCGGTTTTATCAAAGACAATCACATTGAGTTGCGCGGCTTGTTGGAGCACTTCACTGCGCCGCACCAATACGCCTAATTGAGAGGCTCTACCCACGCCCACCATGACTGAGGTCGGAATAGCAAGACCTACCGCGCAGGGACAGGCAATAATCAATACAGCCATGCTGGTAATCAGTGCATAGAGCCAGGCCGGAGATGGACCTACAACCAGCCAAAGAATAGCCGTTAGAATGGCAAGGAGGATTACCAAGGGCACAAAGTAAGCCGAAACCTTATCCGCAAGGCGGGCTAATTGTGGCTTGCTTCCCTGGGCTTCTTGAATTAAAGCGATCATCGCTGATAACACCGTACCCTCACCAACTTTTTCAGCTTTGAAGATAAAAGTACCCTGCTGGTTAATCGTGCCTCCAACAACACGATCGCCTGCTTTTTTAAGATTAGGTGCAGGCTCTCCCGTTAGCATTGATTCATCTACATAGGATTCACCTTCCGTCACAATTCCATCAACCGGAATCTTTTCGCCCGGGCGAATGCGAATAAGATCATTGATTTTTAAATCTTCAATATTGAGAGTGATTTCTTTACCCACTTGGATAACGGTTGCTGTTTTGGGCTTTAGCGCCAATAAACTCATGACCGCCTCTGAAGCTTTACCCAAAGCACGCGTCTCTAAAATACTGCCTAAATTAATCAAAGCTAAAATGATTAAGGCCGATTCAAAATACAAATGATCAAGTAAAAACGGAAAACGATTACTTAAAACGACAGAGAGAGTTGAGGCTACCCAGGCACTACTGATTCCAACTGCAATGAGGGTGTCCATGGTCGTTGCAAAATGTTTTAGTGCTTGCCAGGTGCTTTGGTAAATTTGACCTGCGGCATAAAAGAAAATGACTACAGTCATGAGACTTTCAAACCATCCTAAAATACGTACTGTTGAAGTGGGAATATGATTTAACAATAAGCCGAGCAGCATAAAGGCAATGCCGATGACTCCAGGAATCCAGATTTTAAACCAGGAAAGCGGCGCCATTTCATGTTGATGTTCATGGTGCTGCATATCGTGATCCATGGCTTCATAGCCCACGTTTTTAACAGCAGCAATGACGGCATCACTTACATGTGCCTCTGATTGAACCGTCGCCGTCTTATCGGCAAAGTTAACAGAAACTTCTTTTACACCAGGAACTTTTTTAATGGCTTGTTCTATCTTATTCACGCAGCTAGCACAAGACATCCCGGTAATGGCAAATTTATGGTGCATGATTCCCTTTCCCCATTTCATTATCTCTTATTTTAAACCTTAACCTTAAGGTGAAAGTCAAGGGTGTTACTCACCACTTTTTAATTTGTGCATGATAGGACAATGCTCAAGGGGCATATCGCCAGAACAGCTATTAAGAAGTGACTCATAAGTTTTTTTAAGTTGTTTTAAAAAAGCAATCTGCTCTTCAATACGCACCAGCTTTTTTTCTAATAAAATTTTGACATCCCGGCCCTTTGCCACGTGCTCATCAAGCTGAATAAATTCGGCAATTTCTGTCAAGCTAAAACCCAATTGCTTGGCCTGCTTAATCAAATTAAGCGTTGTTATATCCTCCTCACGATAAACCCTATACCCATTTTCTAATCGCTGTGATTGAATTAGCTGAAGCTTTTCATAATAGCGGAGGGTCACCACCGTAAACCCCGTTTGTTTGGCAAGTTGGCCTATGGTGATCATTACTGTTTAGCCCTTAAAATTCTCAAGCCATTTAAAACCACAATTAGGCTTGCCCCCATATCCGCAAATACCGCCATCCATAAGGTAGCTTCCCCTAGTAATGCCAAGATAAAAAATACCAGTTTTACGCTAATTGCAAAACTGATGTTTTGAATAAGTCGTATTTTAGTAGTTCTACTGATTCTTAAAAAATTAGCTACTTTCTGTAAATTATCTTCCATTAAAGCCACATCAGCAGTTTCAAGGGCCGTATCATTGCCTGCTGCACCCATTGCAAAACCAATAGATGCTTTAGCCAAAGCCGGAGCATCGTTCATACCATCCCCAACCATTCCCACATAGCCATATGTTTTGAGCAAAGTCTCAATCACTTTTAACTTTTGTTGTGGCAATTGATTCGCATAAATCTCATCAATACTAACCTTCTCTGCAATGGTCTTTGCTGTCAAAGGATTATCGCCCGTGATCATGACCGTTTTGATGCCCATTTGATGCAGGTTATTTAAAGCAGAAGTGCTCGTTGCTCTAATTTGATCGGCAACCGCTAAAATGCCTAATACTTCCTTGCTACTGCTGATCACAATAGTTGTTTTTCCCTGTTGCTCAAAACTTTCTAAAACGCTTTCTACTTTTGCGTTACACACGCGATTGTCTTCAGCCAGTTGGTGATTCCCGACAAAATACACCTGCCCATCAATAATGCCTTTTGCACCGCGTCCGGTGATTGCTGCAAATTGATCCACAACCAATAGCACTTTTTTAAATTTATCCTCATAAGCTTTGACAATTGCTTTGGCAATGGGATGTTCTGAATGCGTATCGAGGCTCGCTGCATAATGTAACAGCTTTTCTTCAGTAAAGAACGAGCTAACCACAACCACATCAGTCAAGGCAGGCTTGCCTTCCGTCAGCGTCCCCGTCTTATCAAAGGCTAAAGCTTTAAGCTTATATCCTTGCTCTAAATAGGTGCCACCTTTAATCAAAATCCCTTGCTTTGCCGCAGCAGTGAGTCCACTCACAACGGTAATGGGCGTTGAGATAACCAAGGCACAAGGACAGGCAATCACCAGCATGACTAAAGCTTTATAAATCCAAGGCTCAAAGGGTTGGCCCCATATTAATGGCGGAGCAATAGCTATGAGTACAGCTAGGATCACCATAATAGGTGTATAAAACCTGGAAAACTGATCGACAAACCGTTGCGTCGGTGCGCGTTGTTGCTGCGCCTCTGCAACCGCATGAATGATTTTTGCAAGCATCGTTTGGTTTTGTGTAGCAGTCACTTTAAACTCAAAAGAGCCATGCTCATTCAGCGTTCCGGCAAAAACTTCATCTCCAACTCCCTTATCCACTGGAATAGACTCACCCGTAACAGGAGCCTGATTGATGGAAGATTCGCCTTTTGTAATCGCGCCATCTAAAGGAATGCGTTCACCCGGTTTAACCCAGATGATAGCGCCAAGCTGGATCTCTTTTAAAGGAACCTCTTGCCAAACTCCATTTTGATCTAAAACCCGCGCCTCTTCCGGGGCCATGGCCATTAATCCTTGAATCGCATGCCGGGCCCGATCTAATGAATAACGTTCAATTAATTCAGCTAAAGCAAATAGAACTGTAACAACCGCAGCTTCCGGCCACTCGCCAATCACAAATGCGCCAATAATTGCAATCATCATTAAAAAATTAATATTGAGCGTAAAAGTGCGAAGAGCTTGTATCCCTTTCTTTAACGTCGTTCTTCCTCCTAATAAAATTGCAAGTAATGACAGAATGAGCACAATGAGGGATTTTTCAGTCGTGAGAATATAGGAGGCAATTTCTGCACCCACTGCAATGAATCCTGATAGAACAATGACGATCCAATCTTTTTTACTAGCACCTATACCTTCCAGTGATTCTGGCGTAATATCATCTTTTTTTAATTCCGCCTGCATCCCTATTTTTTGAATAGCGGTTAAAAGGGTGGCGGGCTCAACACTTTGATGCTTCACCATCAATTCTTGCGTGATAAAATTACACTCTAAGCTCTCTACGCCTTTGATATGTTCTAGTGCCTTGCGTAATAGCTTTTCTTCAGCAGGGCAGTCCAAGCCTGCAACTTTTAAAATGGTTTGATTCATTATGTTTGACCTTGTACTAAAATTAACTTAAACAGACTGCCCGCAGCTTCCACAAAACTTAGCGCCAGGCGCAAGCTTTTGACCACAGGCAGTGCAATTCCCAACGCTTAGGCTTTGGCCACATTGACCACAAAATTTTGCTTGAACAGAATTAGCATGTTGGCAACTAGAACAAACCTGAGAAGCAGCAGGTGTATTATTGTCATAAACAGGTTCTTCATAATACCGCTGCCCATGATGGCCGCCACGATTTTTGGAGTAGCCATTCTGTTTATTGTAACCATGATGCCCGGACATCATTGTTGTTAATATATTTTTAATAAAGCTCATTTTTGCTCCTCTTTTTTGTTTTAAAATTTCTATTCCACACCAACCTCATTTAAAAAATGATCGATCACATCTTTTAAAATACAGCAAATATGTTCATTATGCAGACTATAAATCACCTGTTTACCCTGCTTTTCGGTCTTTAAAATCCGCATCGAACGTAATAGTCGTAAATGATGACTAATGAGCGAAAGTGAAAGATTTAAACTTGCTGCAATTTCAGAAACAGCATAAGGCTGATCATAACAAAGCAATAGAATTCGCAAGCGGCTAGGCTCACCCATTAAGGCAAGGATTTCAGCGATCTGTTGGCAATCGTGGTGTTCCAATAGGGGCATGAACTTATACACTAAGAATACATACTTGAATAATAGTTCAAGTGTTATCTTATGTCAAAATAGCAATCTTTTAATACGCTAGGCAAAGTAAAAGTGTTGCGGATAATTTTAGTAAACAAAACCATCCTTTTATTTACCTTTGTGGTTTTAGTCGGAGTGCCAAGGCCGCAGCTGGATACCAATAGTAAATAAACAATGGAAACGTTTCTATGGAAATGTTACCATGCGCATCCTTGAGTTCCTTAACTAACATTATGAAAATTGGCTATGCCCGGGTATCCACACTCGAACAAAGCTTAAACTTGCAAATGGATGCCCTACAAAAAGAAGGCTGTGAGAAAATCATCACTGATGAAATAAGTGGCTCCATCGCTGATCGCCCCGGTTTATTAAAACTGAAAGAGCTGTTGCGCCCTGGTGATATTTTGATTGTGTGGCGACTTGATCGCCTGGGTCGTTCTTTACGTCATTTGGTAGAGTGGGTCAATACGCTGAATGAGCAGGGCATCGCCTTCAAAAGCATTCATGAAACGATTGACACAAGTAGTTCAACTGGCAAGCTGACCTTTCATTTATTTGCAGCGCTGGCAGAATTTGAGCGTAATTTGATACGCGAAAGAACAAAGGCAGGACTTGAAGCAGCGCGAGCAAGAGGCAGACAAGGTGGTCGTCCCAAAAAGCTTGATAAGGAAAAACGCCAATTAGCCGTTGATTTATACGCTGGTAAAAAACACTCTATCAAACAGATCTGTGCCAGCGTTGGCATCACTAAACCCACGCTCTACAAGTACATCAGAGAGGCTCTGCTTGTACAGGGGTAAAATTACCGAGGATGAAATTGTCAGAGACTGGACGCTCCACACACCTGACAAAATACTCATCGGAAAAATAAACAACGCTTACCGCTTATGGGTTTCTATCCAAATATGCTCTTTGAGATTATTCGGCCAATTTTTTAGCCACTCTAATGACCTTGAAAGTCGCATTATAGCTTATATCTGCAAACAGCTTAATCTTTCAATGACTGGAACAGTTGAGAGTCCGCAGCGCGATGCAACTCGCACAGAATACAAAAAGTTAATTTTTGAACATCTGCAGTTTATAAAGTTTGAAGATGCCACGGTCATTTTTAGAGATTGGCTTAAAAGTAAAATTGCCGATGGATATATTCTAACAGAGCAAATTTTGCCAGATGCTGAAATATTTTTAATCAAAAATAAGATTTTTGTTCCGACACAATACAGATTAACTCGCGAAATTAACTCAATTTGTTATGAAGTTCAGGAAGAAACATATAACCTAGTTTACAGCAAAGCCCCTGCAGATATTATCAAGGTGATCGAAGGAACGCTTGAAGTCATTGATGGAAAAACAGTAAGCTGGTTTCAAATGTTTAAGGAGTACCCTGGGTCAGCTACGATTAAGTTGCTTTTGGAATATCTACAGAGGTATTCAACACTTTCAAAAATAGATCTCTCGAAAATAGACTTATCTGACATTTCCCCGCAGTTTGCATCCCATCTTTACAAGCTGGCTAAATATTATGATGCACGCGACTTAAAAAGATTTAGACCTGCCAAGCGTTACACCTTAATGTTGGCTTTTTTATCTGAAGCTAAAAAGTCCATGACTGACTATATTCTCCAAATGCACGATCAATACGTATCCAATATTTGCCGTGAATGTAAGCATATACATGAAGATGAAATGAGGCAGTTCAAAACTAAAAATGAGAAAGCGATTGATCAGCTGGAAAGATTGACAGATTACTTGTTGGCGCAGGATGAAACCAGCACGATTGACCTTAAAACACTCTATGAAAAGACCATCCAAAAAGAAGATCTAAAGTTGGCCAGAGATGACATGCGACAATTCAAAGTGGTGAGTCGCTATGGTTATGCTAACCTACTGCAAAACCGCTACAATAGTATGCGGAAATACTTTGCAGATTTCATCAAACTACCTATCAATTCTGAGACGGGGTCCCAAGACCTAATGATTGCAATTAAGCTGATACGACAATTAGATCAGAATCAGATAAAGTTTTTGCCAAATGACGCGCCAACAAAGTTTATTGACTATAATATAGCGCACTCTTTGTATAATCAGGACGGATCAATCAAGCGTAATTTATGGGAAATGGGTGTCTCAATTGCAATCAAGGAGGGTTTTAGGTCAGGCAATCTTTACATGGCGGACAGCAATAAACATGTGTCATTTTGGGATTTAATCTATAAAGAAAAGGCATGGGAAAAGGAAAGAGAGTCAGCCTACATTCAGCTGCGTTTAGAGCAAGATAGTCGTCAGGCTGTATCAAAATTAATTGAGCGTTTTCACTCGACAGCGAAAGAAGTTTCTAAAAAATTTGGACAGGATGGATTCGCAGAAATTAAAAATGGAAAACTTCGGCTTAAGAAAAAGGATGCTATTGAAATTCCATCAGATGTGGCACGACTTCAAGCACTGATTTCTTCCTATCTTCCAAAGATAAAAATTGAACAACTGTTAATTGAAGTAGATCAGATGACAGGGTTTAGCCACCACTTTACTCCCATTCATGGACAAAAAAGTCACCCTGAAAAATTCTATAAAACACTGATTGCAACGATCTTGTCACAGGCAACCAATATCGGTATTACGACCATGCAGGATTGTACCACAGACATTACTATCGATATGATGCGTCATGTTGCCAATACCCATATTCGGGAAGAAACAATACAGGCTGCAAATGCAGCATTAGTGGATCAACATAACCGCTTGAGCTTAAGTCATGCATATGGGGAAGGCAAATTCTCATCGTCTGATAGTCAAAGATTCGCAGTGGCTGCAAGCAGCCTCATTTCTTCGTATTACCCACGCTATTTTGGCTATTATGAGCAGGCGGTTGGCGTTTATACGCATACATCTGACCAGGGTGCAGTCTATAATACAAATGTTATTTCATGTGCAGTGAGGGAGTCTCTCTATGTGATTGATGGTTTTTTAAATAACAACACGATTCTTTCTATCAAAGAGCACGCAACGGATACAGGCGGATATACAGAACATATTTTTGCATTTTGTTTCCTCTTGGGAATCGACTACATGCCGAGAATCAAAGATCTAAAAGCGCAACAGCTTTATCGAGTTGATAAAAAAACCAGCTATGGTGACATTGATGTTTTATTCAGTAAAAACATCGATATCGAACTCATTATCGAACAATGGGATCAAATAGTGAGGATCATTGCTTCTTTGAAAAACAAACTGGCTCCTGCCAGTGAAATTATTCGACGGCTTTCAAAAGGCGCGCCATCCGACAGACTGTCCAGGGCACTCACTCAACTGGGAAGGCTTGTCAAGACAGAATATATTTTGCGCTACATCACTGATTCTGATTTGCGAGATAAAGTGCAGCGCCAGCTCAATAAAGGCGAGCATCGCCATGCACTATCACGTTGGATTTTCTTCGCCAATAATGGAAAATTCCAGGTAGGAGATTATGAGGAAATCATGAATAAGGCCAGCTGTTTAAGCCTTGTATCCAATGCCGTTTTATATTGGAATACAGTCAAGGTCACTGAAATTATCAAGCAATTGCGGGAAAATGGCGAAGTGATCAGCGATAAAACTCTGTCGCATATTTCACTCTTATTATATGGCCACGTTATACCCATGGGGACTTATTTTATTGGTGGAGAAGTAAGCGGTAACCTTGGCGAGCTACTTTAGATCTTAATTCGATCTGATGTGGGAATTTACGGTCTGGAAGTTCTTTTTGCTCTCAGACCGTAAATTTTGCCATGAATGTCGCCGGTACCCCTAATAGGTCAAGACTGGAGCGGCCTTTTTAATAATGCTGCTCCGGCCTACCCCTCCCCAATAACGTGAATCCCAAGAATCAGTGGGGTTGCCTTTTCCATAAAGCCAATAATCCACCGTTTGAGAGTTTAACTCTCTAGGGATACTCTCAAGGGGTCGGCCCTCTGTATCTGTTTTTTGTAAAGGCGCAATATAGCCTTGGCCATTGACCACAATTGTTTGAGGGGTCAAGGTGACACTATCGCCAGGGGTGGCGATAAGCTCTTTAATAATGGGGCTATACTTACCAGGGCAGTGACCAGGGTTTAAATATCCGCGTCTTAGCCCCTCACTTCCCACTGCCTGAGGTAAACAGACGACAACCGTATCACCTCGCTTTAAGTCAGTAGGTGCGCTCACCTCGTATAAACCGATCGGCATCGATGACGACCAATTGAAATAATAACCGAGTGACAACACCGCAACTGAAAAAATATCGAATAGTGCAATGATAAGCAAAACCAGCAAAACCAAAACGATGACTGCTTTGAATAGCAGCTGCCCGATTCCTTTTTTCTTTATTTTAGGTTTTGAATTCATACAACCATGCCCCTGCAATTTAACCCTATCTTAATCTGTAGTAACAGCAAACCACAAGACCAATTACCCCAGCACCTGCAATCGCCTGCAAATATTCTTTGGCAAGATGTACGTCAACGTGGATCTGTAAAAGGTACTGACCGCCGAAACCGATCAAAAATAAAATCACCACTGGGGTCATGCTATGGACGCAAGCTCTAAAGGTTTGGACTCCTGCAGCTGCAAAAAGCAACCAAGCGTAAATATAACCTTCTCCTGCAACTGCATGGCTGCTTTTCACAAACAGCGCCAAGCTAAATAATACTGCCGCTGTCACCATGTGAATCAAAGCGCGCTCAATTGAGAAAGAATATTTGAGCATGGCCCATTGCTTTAAGACAAAAGTTTTTGCCTTGGAAATTTCAGGTGTTTTGGGTTTGGGTGCTGCACCTGGTTTGATATTAGCTGCTGCGGTCATGATCGTAATCCTTCTATAATTTGAATTTGGGCAGCTAAGCACTGCCCCAGCTGTTAGTAACGTGAAAAGACGTGAATCTCTCTATTTTCTGCTTTCAGGGAGACATAATCATTTATAAATAAATCACGCGCGACCTTTTCATAATCGATGTAATATTGGAGGTGTTCGGGTACGTCCCCGCAATCCTCAAAAAGTTGTTCTGCAAAATCTTCTTCTGATTCATGGCAGCCATGATAGCGGTCTTCCATCATTTCTTTCGCTTCGTTCAAGTCATTACAATATTCAAGTGCAACTATGCCTGCGTCGCCGTGTTCTTCAAAAAACATTGCAATTTCGTGAGCGGTTTCAATGCTGGTATAGGCCTCTAAACGATAATTGCCAAAGCCTTCATAATCATCGAGTGACCACTCTTCTGAAAACCCTTCGGGGCTATTTTTTAGCATTTGTTGAATTTGTTCGTAGATAGCGTCCAGGTCTTCTGTTGCATCAATCCAAACACCGTGAAGTTTGCCGTTATTGTAAGCGGCTAAGTCTGCTACATAAATTTTGATATCGCTCATTTTACTTTCTCCTGTTGCCCTCTTGGGGCTTTTGTTTTTGTAGTCTCTCATTAGGCTACAAAGTCAGTATATCAAGAGGGCGAGCCAGTGTCAACATAAAAAGACGATATTTTTTATGTTGATTATTAGCAACTTATCAGACACTATAAAATTAATATCAATTTTCTGATTTTTCTTGCTTAAATAGCAATGAAATGTCGAGAAAACCAAACTCTTTTTTATACTCCATTAAGTAAGAGCCAATTTCATCTCTGAGCAAATAATTATCAGAACTTTCGCTGGCTGCTTTGATTGCTTCTCTCATCGTCATGACCTGGCGAATATTCACAAACTCTGACACTGAAAAAGAAAATAAGCGCTCCTCAAACGGAAGCACCAAAAATTCATTGATAAAATCGTACCACATACCAACAAATAAGACGCCCCATTTTTTCCTCTTGTGAAAACTAGCCTGATGAACCGTCAAAACCCCATTCTCTTCAAGGGTGTATCGGTATTGTGTATCACGATGTGCTTCATGGCTTTCGGTAAACTCTGCCAATTGGTTAGCTCGCAAGAATTGTTCGGCATAACCAGCCCATTTATTGGCACATTTATGCATGGCAAAAAAATACTTGGCTGCAGTTTCAGGATGGCCGCTGCGGCAGATATAAAAACAGGCTTTACTTGTTGATTGGCTAAAACTACGACTTGCGATTGCATAGGTTGCGGTTGACATGGCATCTTTCTCCTTACTGTTACCCCTTCGGGGCGTTGTGTTTTGTAGCCTTTCAGTAGGCTACAGAGTCATTATAGCATAGTAATTTACAATGTCAACATATAAAATGGCGTTTTTTAATGTTTGTTTTGAGAGCTGTTTGCATCCTTTTCAAAACTCTATCTTTACTTTTCTTCTTGAACAATGGTTCCCTGATGATAAAGAATTTTCCAAGTATTCTCACAAAAACGCCATAGCGTAGAGCGTCTAGTGATGCGGGTATAGTCCTGAATAAGCGTATAGGTTAAAAGGTAATTATCCGGTGCAATTTCAAAACACTCAAACCCCTTCGCCTCCCAAATATCTGCTTCCTGCTTTTTATAACGCTCCAGCAAAGTCTCAATGACAAATTCCCGCGTGTACTTTTTACCTGATGCCCCGACTTCCCAAAAATCTTCATGGGTCATATTCTCCAAATCAACGCGAGTTGTTCCCCATTCAAGACGGTGAAAAATCGGCTCTCTCTTGATGAGCTCATCTCGTATTGTCTGCAACTTTGCGCCTGATGCCATTATCTTTCCTTTGCAAATAATGCGCTGAATTTGGCTTCACTTTCTTGCTTATTTGATTTGAGCCATATTTCTTTGATGACTGCTGCATCAATACCGAGCTTGAATACATTGACCTTGTTTTTATTCAAAACCTCTAGTGCTACAGCGCAAGTCCAGTTGCTTGGCTCATCAAGACCGCGCGCATAACCTTGGAGACGATGCACTTTAACACTGTGATTCGTCTTTCCATAATTACTCGCTGCAATTTCATTAAATTGATCAAAGAAAGGCCCTTCTAGTTTTAAGAGTGCTGCAATAATTTTAGCAGCAGGACTACCTTTAAGATCTTGCACCTTGGGGTCTTCTTCAAGTTTGAAAATTTCTTTATATTTTAGAATTCCTGACACCTCTTCACCCTCTATGCGTAATTGCGCACGCAAGCGTTCTGCTTCCCGATAAAGAGCACGAAGCATTTTTTGCGAGGGCTTGAATGGAATTTTCTTTTTATGGGCGGCGATGACTAACTCGCCTAGCGTATCCACAAACTCTTTAGGCAGGTAAAAGGGCAGTTTTTCGAGGTTTTCATAACCGCATTTAAACAAATCTTCGCAGGCCGTTAAATTATCTGTAACCATTGCAAATTTAAACCGATCTTCATCATTAATTGGATTGACTTCGCGGACTTCTTGAGCGTCAAGCACCCCAATTGCTTTATTGCTATCATCATAAAATTCAAACTTTGCAGGGTTTCTTACTCTCGCTCTAAGTGTTACTCGCATAAGGTGCGCTCCTTGATTGAATAAGCCCACATTAGCAAAGCCAACACCTTAAGTCAACATAATTAGAAGCGCTATTTTATGTTACTTTCAAGCAAAAACAACGTCGAATCAGCGATAATCTTTTTCTTTTCTTTCAATGTCAATTTCTTGATTTGAGCCTCAGCCTGCATTGCCAAAGACTTTGAGCTAAATTGCCATTGCTGAGCAATTTTTACTGGCTTAAAGCTGCGGGTATACTTTGCCCCGTTGCCCTCACAATGGTCACGATAACGCTTTTCTAAATTATTAGTCCATCCAGTATAGAAAGCACCATTACTACATTCAAGAATGTAAACCCAATGATTTTCGGCCGGCTTGTTTTTCAATTTTTCCTGCTTTCTATCCAGCATTTTTTGGCTGTATTCTTTTTCTGATTCTTGAATGACACCAGCAATGGAACCATCTAAATTATGCCGATTGACTCCACTAATCACTGCCTGCAAATAGATAGCTTTTTTACTCCATAAAGTCAGCGCTAGCTTCAATGAAGCAGGAACACAATCAGGCAAGTCTTTGACAATTTCTTTGGAAATACCCAATGCCAAGGGCAAAGGTTTTTTTGGGTTGAAGACAATGGGGTATTTTGCTTTCAACTGCCGCAAAATCTTCTGTGCAGCTTCTAAATTTACATCATGCTTTGTCTTTGGTGACATAGCAACCGATTGCGCTGAGTTTTTAAGGGAATCTTTCAGGACTTGCAAACCCTTAAAGGAATTAAATGTATCGTTCTTATTCATGAGATCCACAGTCTAACCGTTTCAAGATTTTGACCATTATCGCGCTTTTACTATATTTTGCAAAACAATACGCGCGGGACCTAATTACAGAATCATGATTTCAGAGAAAATCTGCTATAATGCCCATCTATTTCAGATGAGAAAAGATTAATGCAGCTAAAAACAAAGCTATTTTTTGCATCGATAGTCATCGCACCCACCCTGTTTTATCTTACTGGCTGTGCTCAACAAACAAATAATTCTATGAAAGGTGAAATGACATTTTCTCAAATCACAAACCTAACCAATCAAGAAAGATTGAAAAATTCAGACATTGAAAGCCCTATTGAAGCCATAGGAATCATTAGCACACCCATCTCATTTTGCCTTAATCGCTTCACAAATAATAATGAACCTTTAGGGATCAATATTGTGACCAAAATTAAAATTATTGGGCAACACTTAACTTTGGGCAATTGCTCCTTAATAGCTTGGCCAATCGATTACATCGCTAATTCAACTTACGCCAGATTTGAATTTAAAGAAGTGAATTGTACCGATCAGAATGGTAATCCATATTTTATAAAAGCCTCTGACTATAATGAATCGGCTTTGGGTTACGTCTCAACTCAACAGAACACCCTAAATTATCAGCTTGAAAATGATAATCAAAGCTGTGCCCCAGGCATTACTGGAAAATCAAGCAAAATGGGTACAAAAGTTTTCGTTTATTTTTACAAACCTACTACAGAAAGTTCCACTACCCCATTATCAATAAAGCTTAAACATCATCACTGGAGAGATTACCATGTTTAAAAAAACATTCACCTTCATCGCCATCTTAACATTCAACTCTGCATTTGCTTTAGGTTACCAGCCCAATGATGTGAACACATTTATCAATACAGGAAAGTGCCCTGGATGTGATTTGTCCATGATTAATTTAACTGCACCCATGAATACGATGATTGGCACAACCAATAATCAGAATTTTTACAATAATATGGATCTAAGAAATGCCGATATTGTTGGCACTAGTTTTTCTTCTGCCGCCAACTTACAAAATTCAAATTTCACTGGAATAAGTGGCGCGAATGTTAGCTTTGCATATACTCAGCTTAGCGGATCAATTTTCGTCAATGCTATTTTAGAAAATGCTTCTTTTGGCAATGCCAATCTTTCTAACACAGACTTTACAGGTGCTGATATGAAGGGCGCAAATGTTAATTTTGCAAACCTAGTCGGAGCAAAAATTAGCGCTCAGCAGCTAAGTGAAATGACTCATTGTAATACAATCCTTCCAAATGGAACAATTAGTCAAAGTTGCACAGGCATGCAATAAGAACTTTCTTTAGCTCCACTGAAAGTTTTGATCAAGAGAAGCCTTGCTCACATATCATTCTTAACTAAATGCTTAAATACCCATACATTGCAAGCCTTGGGCTCACATACGATTCCGTGATTGACAGTCCTAATATGAAATGACCCCTGGAATACTTCCGCAACATCGACTTGTGGCAATTTCACCTCAAATACTAAGCCTGTTTTTTTATCTTCTATCGCAATAAGCTTTATATCTGAAGGCATCCGCTGTTCTTGATGATTCACGATGGAATAAAACTGCGGAGGCTCGGTTGAAGCAGCTTTTACTTTAACATCAGCGAAAGAAGTTCCAGCCAATACAAAGGGTCGTAACCAGACTAAATCACCACAGCTTGGATTTAATACCAAGACACAGCTTCCCTCAGGATTTGGCTTCCCCTGGCCCTCACCATACCAAGCCCGAAATACAATTCCTTCAGGCGCCCGCTGATCGTTAAGATTCAAACTAATATTGGCCCCGCTATTAAAACGGAATACATATTGATCGGTGGTCGTCACTTTTTTATTGCCTGCAGAATCGACCAATATGATTTCTTTTTCCCTGGTGATGGCCTCTGTCATTTGATTGCTACCACAGTGGGAAAAATATGGGCTTGATCAGGGAAAAACTCAATTTGAGCAAACCCAGCTTGTTGAAGTTGCAGGCGGGTTTGTTCAGTACTGCGATAACTTTGCCATTTCGTTGCAATGATATCCGCAAACAGGATACGCTGTAAGATAAGATCTTCCTGATTGATAAAGCGCATATCCCATTCACAAGCTTCTCTATGATCAGGATTGGGCAACGGGGTTAGGAAACTGGTAACCAGCATTCCACCTGGTTTCAAGGCTTCATAAAAGCGCTGATACAAGGCTGTGACTTTTGCATCATCAGGCTCATAAATATTGAGCCCATTGCTAGAAATGAGATCAAAACCATGATCCACAGAAAGTTGCCAGGCATCTTGTTGTTCAAGCGTTAATGCAAAAGGAACCTCTAAGCGTTTTGCCAATGCCTGTGCTGAAGCCAAGGTATTTGCATCATAATCGATGCCTATCAATTCAATAGAATCGATGCCCATCAAATCAAGATACAGGAGCTCTCCCATCAACCCGCAAGGAATACAAGCCAGTCGCGCATTATTTCGAACGCGTTGCTGATTTTGCCGCAAAAAGATTTTAAAGCGTTCCTGTGTGGCGAGCACGACTGGGCAACGATCCAGGATTTGTTTTTCAAGCAAGGCCAATGGCTTTCCATTTTGATTTAATCCTGTTTTTCGCCCTTGTTCTGGATGAGTTAGAATATAGTGCGTCCAATATCCATTCAAGCCACGGTTTTGGAGCAAAAATCGCCCCAATTCAAAAGTAGTGAGTTCCGCAAGCAAGGCTAATTGTTTTTCAATTGAAGCATATGGCCGATCTCCTGCTGCGATAATACGCTGACGAATCTCTGCAATATTATCTTCAAGGCTTTGAGGTGTAGTGACGTGTGAGAGTAAGCGATCTTGTGTGGATGTGGACATTGTGGTGTAATCTTTAACACAGCAGGTCAAACCAGTATGCAAAAAATAAATTTATTGCGCAAGGAAAGTTTGTTTTGATAGGATGGAGCGAAGATTCACTTGCTGGAAATATCGATGTCCTTTGCCGATTCTACTCTGACTTTTAAAAGAGCGAAATTTGTTGACCTCATCTCTTCAAGGCCGATTGCTAAAGAAAGCCTACACTGCATTTCTTTGGCTAATTTCCATGGGCCAATCTATTCGCAATATTTAAAGCAAATTGCTCTATGGGTAGAAGAAGAATGGGGATATTTAAGGGATTTTCCAGGCGTTGAATATCGACAGGAATTTATTACAGCGCATAGAGCAGATTTCTTTGCAGTGCTTTATGGGGGTTCACTCATTGGGACCTTCGCCTTGCTAGATGTTGAAGCACCCTTGACGGCAGATAGACAGAAAGAAATTTGGTGTTTTTATGTTGATCGAAATTTTCGCAACCTTGGCATTGGCTCAGGAATGATGCATCATGCAAAGCGTCTCGCCTGGGAAAGAGGAGTTCACATGTTGATTTTCGACACGCTCCATCCTAGCTTAAACCGTTTTTATTTAAAGCAAGGCGCACGTCAGATATGTGATGAAGCGCGTTTGACTGTTCCTCGTTACCGCCCAGAGGATTCTAGTGAGCCAGTGGTCATGTTGAGTTATCCCACAACTCCTTATAGCATTTCATGCGCACCTGCACCTGATACAGCCCCTGTATTGGGTGTCTGAAACAAGTAGGCACAAAAAAAGAGCTATGGCTTGACTCTCCATTTTAAAAAACCAGGGCTTCTCTTCCAATTTTGCAACAGATCAAATAAATGTTAAAATTTGCACCAGCTTAATCAAGAAAAAGGCAGTCATGAAAAAACAGACCATCGAGCTCACAAAATCAGAATATATCTCCATCCTCAAGGCGGTTTACCTTGGCGCTTGGATGGCTAATGCCCATAGAATTGATGATGTCAAAGAGGAATACGAATCAGCCGAAAAGTTAATGCTTTCTTTGGCTTCACAATTTGGCTGCCTCAAATATGTTGACCGTGACGAAAAAACGAATAAGCTTTACCCTTCAGTTGAGCTCGAAGGGGGTGAACCTGAAGAACTCAGAGCCGATTATAATGAAGCTACTTTTTGGAGCGAATTGACGGCAAAGCTTGGCGCTCAACTCTTTGCTAAACGTTATTCTGAAGCTGAAATTAAAAAAATGGATGAAGATGACCACTTTGCCAAACTCTATGAATGTATCGATTTATATGCTGATGAGTTTGAAGAGTTTGGCCTAGAAAACATTAACTGCCCCAAATTAGAGAAATTACACTGCAAAAAATAAGAGCAAAAGAACGTTATTTTTTCTGAGACAATTGCGGCGTCACGACAAATTCATAGCCCCTTTTTTTCGGGATAGCATTAATGTCCACATAAATGCCCTCTACAGCAGAAGAACTCATGACCATTTTGCAAATTCCTTGAATCACTTTCTGAGGATCTTTTAAGTAGGGGTTCGTTGTAATGACTAATTTATTGCTCATAACAGCCCCTCACTCTATTTTTCAAGCTACTAAAATCAATCCATGGACCAGGCATCAACGGCCTCTTCTTCAATGAAGGGTCTAATTCGCGGACGCAGAGAATCTCTACAGACCAGGTCTATCTTCTGTTTGAACATGTCTTCCAAATAAAATTTAAGATCAAAATAATGATCGAATGTGGGCTCTGCAAAATTAACCAAGACATCAATGTCGCTGTTTTTATTCATACTATTGCGCACAACAGAACCAAAGAGGGCAATCCGCTTAACCCCAAAATTACGCACAATCTTCTCTCGCTGACTTGAAAGCAGTGCTAATGCTTCGTCTTTTGAGTCCAACATTTTACCCCTACTCACTTGTAGCCTTTAGATGCTTTTCAGCAATTAATTCTTGCGCAGAGACATGGACTATTTTCCCTTCACGCATAATCACAATGCCTGTATTGGTTTGTATCGCCGTTTCACGTGCTATTTGAGCTGCACGTTGCAAGGCAACAAAAGAAGCCGCCAAATCAGGATCTTTTGCTTTTGAAAGACTACTTGCATCCATTATTCTCTCCCCATTCAATTAACTTTGGCCTAGGCCCTGAATTGTCATAAAGTGCCCAGGCATCCACGATGGAACGATAGCGTTCCCTAAAGTTCACAAGCCCCAGTGCAAATCGCCGTAGAATAACATCCTCCGGGATATTGTGCCCGCCTTGCTGTACACGGTGGGCCACCCGATTTATTGCCATTTCAACCGACTCCAGTGAAAGAAAAAACAAACTGACATGATAACCCTGCTCTTGCCATTTTTTAATATGCTGGATATAGGATAATCCTGACAGAGTCGTTTCAAACGCAAAACTTTCCCCTGCAGAAGAGGCAGCGGCCATTTCTTGCAACATCAGTCGTGCGGACTTAACCGCTGCCACTTCTGGCGCAAAAGGAGACAATCCTGCTGCGATTAAATCAGCGTTCAAAAATCGCATACAGTGGGCCTCTGATGGCAAAAATGTTTTAGCAAAGCTGGTCTTCCCCGCACCGTTTGGACCTGCAATAATTAAAATCTTAGGTGTGCTCAACTTTTTGATATTCTCAATTCGCTTAAACAGGAAGTCATTATAGCATATTGCAGCAATTCATGCTCAACGACAAAAATGTTTTTATATAACAAAGCTCCGTAGCCAAATCTGGACCACTAAAAAATAAAACCGACCAAAACTGATCAATACAAACTCAAACGACTTCCTGAAAATACACTGATTTTTCTTATTGACGGAAGCGGATAGGCATTGTAGAATATTGAAGTTGTGCGATTAAAAGTCTACTGCTCTACCGACTGAGCTAACAACCCAACCAGGTCGCTATTATACAGATTCATTGGGTTTATGCAAGAGGGTTTTGAAAAAAATTTCTAGAAAGTGGGGCTGAGGGACAAATTAATGATTGCAGTGGTGTTTGCTATACCTGCGACAGAGCAACCAGTATACAGTGGCAATCACAGCCATAATCACCAAAGTAGTAGGAATAATAAATTCCACTAACCCAACGCAGAATGAGACCATTAACAGGCCAACAAAATCATGCATGCCCGTATTGTCTAAACCATGGGGCGGCAGCAGCAAAAAAACGCCCAACGTCATTGCCAATACGCCCCATATAATGCATTGCACTGCACAAAAGGCACTTGTTAAAATTAAACGCGTCAATTTAAAAGGAGTTAGCATTCGCACTAGTAATGAATATTCAAAAAAAGTAATTAAAAAAACAACCAGGCTCATGCTCAATACGGCATAGCCGAACGGTCCTAGTAAAGCATCATGCCAGAATTCAGACCAGGAAGAGCCCAATCCCCCTATGCTGATTAGCCCGCCCACAAGCAGGGCTGTAAAAGCAGTAAACCCTAGACTAACTTGCAAGCGAAGATTTTTTATTTTGGCAAGAGAAAATGGATCTGCAATAATTAAAACCTTAGGCGTGTTCAACTTTGTGATATTCTCAATTCACTTAAACAGGAGGTCATTATAGCATATTGCAGCAACTCATGCTCATGAGAAAAAGTTTTTTTCTATAACAAAACTCCATAGCCAAATCTGGACCACTAAAAAATAAAACTGACCAAAACTGATCAAAGATAAATGACCGGCACTTGGAGGATCCGTGGATTAAGCCATTCTATCCGCTCAGCTTGGTTCACAATCACCCCAAAAGAAAGCCCTTCTTTTTGGATGAAGTCATCCAGCACTTTTAACCGTTGCGACGGGGTATGAAGGCCATATTTTATTTCAATGGGTAAAACGCCAAACTGCCCCTCTAAGATCAGATCAATTTCCGCTCCATTTTTAGTGCGATAATGGTAAGCTTGCCAGGAGCCAATTGAAAGCGTGGCCAAACCTTTAACGATTTCCTCCACCACAAAACTTTCAAAGGATCGCCCTACCAATGGATGCTGCTTCAAATAAGCAAGATCAGGCATACCTGAAAGATAGTGCAGTAAACCACTGTCGACCAAATGACCCTTTGGCATTTTAATGAGGCTTTTATAACCACTACGCTCAAAACTTCGCTGCTGGCGCCATAAAAAAGTTCCCTCCGCAATCGTGAGATATTTATTGACACTGGCCTCGCTAATTTCAATATCTCGAGCCAATTGGGCCTTATTTAAAATTGTTCCAGATAAATGCGCTAAGGCCCTTAAAAATCGCTGAAAATTTTCTTTATCCAAAGACGGGAATAATGCAGCGATATCACGATATAGATCACTGCTGTCCGGTTTAATTGAACCTTGCCACTCTGTACGCCAATATTAGCAATACTTCTAAGAGTTTTTTGTCTGTCCGCGATTTGAATTCATGCGATGATCCCAGCTTTAGATCAGCTGGAGCAATCGATGAATGTGGGCAAAACCCTTTTTGCACAGGTCATGAAGTTTATATCCTGGAAGGATTTTGGCCGCATCGTCGATAAATATAACGGAGACAAAAGCGTGCGCACCTTGGATTGCGCAGATTTGTTTCGTTCTATGGCTTTTGCTCAACTGACTTGTCGGGAATCTTTACGCGATATTGAAATCTGCTTGTGCGCCAATCACACCAGGCTATTTCATATGGGATTCAAGGGCATTCCTGCGCGCTCTACCTTATCGGATGCACTCAATAGCCGTGACTGGCGCATCTTCCATGATCTTGCAATGAAGCTGATTGCACGCGCACGCAAATTGTATGCCACAGAATCAAACAATATGGATCTGGACGCCACGGTTTATGCACTGGATTCCACCACAATTGATCTGTGCATGTCCTTGTTTGATTGGGCTCTATTTCGCACCACCAAGTCTGCCGTTAAAGTGCATACATTGCTTGATCTGCGTGGTAATATCCCTGCCTTTATCCATGTCAGTAATGGCAAAATGGGTGACGTTAAAATACTCGATATTCTGTCAATTGAAGCAGACGCTTTTTATGTGATGGATCGCGCTTATCTTGATTTTAAAAGGCTCTATGCGCTTCACCAGGCCGGTGCCTTCTTTGTCACTCGATCCAAAACAAACACAAAGACACGGCGTATTTACTCGCATCCAGTGGGTCGAAGCACTGGCCTCATCTGTGATCAAACCGTTGTGCTCACAACTGTCAAAGCATCCAAAGATTACCCAATACAGTTACGACGCATCAGCTTTAAAGATCCAAAAACGGGCAAGAAGCTCGTCTTCCTGACTAACAATACCACCTTGCCAGCCCTGATGATTGCTGAGTTATACAAGAATCGCTGGCAGGTTGAGCTATTCTTCAAATGGATCAAGCAGCACCTGCGTGTAAAACGGTTCCTGGGCACCAGCGAGAATGCTGTCAAAATACAAATATGGTGTGCGATTTCAACCTACGTTTTGATTGCCATTGTTAAAAAAGAACGCTTAATTGAGGCTCCGCTCTACACTTTATTACAGATTTTGTCGGTCTCAATCTTCGAGAAGACTGAGCTTTTATGCGCCTTGCAGCCTAGAGCCAACAAATCTGCCTCTACACCGTCAGATAACCAATTGAGTTTGCTTTAAATTAAACCGGACAGCAGTGGATATAGATAGCTTTTTTCATAAAACTCAAACCAGTTGTTCCTGATTTCCGTATTGCCAGCCAAAACAACCTCGGGATACCCCCCACCAAACCACGCCTTTTCGATAATAGAGCGAATTAAAGGCGGCGTAGTAATGGACAATTGATCGCGCGTCCAACTCGCTAAGGGTTGAGTAAACCACTGATAAAAATTGCTGAGTGGAACTTCAGCAATTTCATTGGCTTTCAGCCCACCCAATTCAACAACAGCAGCTCGCCCAGCCAAGGATTCCGAAATATGCTTGAGAAGATCTGGACTACTTGAGCCCGTGATAATAAAACGCCCTTTACATGGACGATCCGCATCAATCACTCCACGCAGTACATCAAAAATCACGGGGTGCATTTGCGCTTCATCCAAAATTAAATGCTGCGGATTTTCTTGAAAAAACCATTCTGGATCCGCCAAAATACGATCTCGATCACTGGGTTTTTGCAAATCAACATACCGCCAATCTGGCCTGATTTGTCGAGCTAAAGTAGTCTTACCTACCTGCCTTGCACCCAAAATGCACACAACAGGAAACTGAGTCAACAAACTTTCAACACGCAAAGTCAAATTTCTTTTCACCAGTAAATTCCTCGCGTATCGCTGATAATTTACTGGATGGTGCCGGATTTAAGCTTTTTTGTCAAGTTTCAACAAGCACCAGTGTAGCGCCAATAAAACCTTCCAGGATCGATTGATCAAGGAGATGCGCCTGGCGGGGATCAATGATATAGCAACAGCCAATGCTTGGCTTCCAGGATTTATTAAAAAGCATAATCGGCGTTTTGCTGTTGCCCCAGCTAGCCCCATTGATGCACATCGTAAAGCCATTCCAAAGCCAGCAGAGTTAGATCACATCTTCTCCGTTCAGGCACAACGTCGACTCTCAATCAATCTTGAGATCAGCTATAAAAACGTGATTTATCAAATTCAGACCAAGGCACCTGGATACAGCATGCGTGGTGCAGCGATTACGGTCTGTGAAAGACCTGATGGGATCATCCTGCTTTACAAGGGCAAGTCCCAGCCCTATAAAACTTTTGACAAGAATAATCGTCCTAAAGAAGCGGTTTCTAGCAAAGATCTCAATCGTTATCTCGATACCAGCAAAACGCGTAGAATTCCAAAGCCCGATCACCCCTGGCGCAGATACCCTGAAAGCCAGATTCCGTCAAAAATGAGCACTTATCCACAGCCTTCACAGAGCAGCCTGACCCCTTGCCAGTCGTCTGCTCTATGAAAACCATGGATAAGTGCGGATATTAAAATTTAGTCATGTGTGACATTTCTACTTTGGTAAATGTGTGACTTCTCTACTTTGGGTTGACAGTTTCAACAAGCACCAGTTTCAACAAGCACCAGCCAGGGCAAACGTATATGGATCCGCCGGTATTGTAAAGAGGTGAGCGCTGATTGAGATAAAAAAGTTATTGCAGTCGTATATTCGGCTTCAGTTGATCAAGGTTTTATG
>JAJZUD010000020.1 GCA_021848625.1 Pseudomonadota bacterium | reverse complement strand
GGGGAAAAACCGTGGATAACGCTGCGCGTTCCCCACCGCTTTCCCCCATTCACAATCCAGTGATTTGGATTTCAACAATAATAACAATTGGCTATATTTCTACCCACAGATTCTGCGTAGGAGGCAAAAAATAAGAATGGAAGCTGAAAGATGCATGGCCCCAGGCTAGCACTCGCGCTCCTAAAAGGCAAGGACTTTAAATCTTATATTTTTTATGCTAGAATAAGCCATAATAATAAAAATAATGGGTGATTGTTATGTTGAGGGACAGGCGTAGTCCAGTGAGTGTAACAGAGCGATTAGATGAAGGCGGCGTCATGCTGAGCGCCGTGGACCGTATTCAGCTGCTTCGCGACCAAGCTATGAAATTAAGCAGGGTAGCTGAGGAGGCTCACCAAACGCGCTTGGGGCAGCATATTGCAGTATGTAAAGCTAAATTAAGGGCCCCTATTTCCTCATCGACTGAATTTAGGGCAACGCTACATCAGTGGTTGCAAGCACAGCGTTCTTTGGCTGACTTGCAGCGCGGGTATATTTCAGAGTCCTTAGAGGTAGCAGGTGAGCGCAGTTGGGTGCGTTATGCTCTTCCTGGTAGAGCAGGAAGTAATGCCAATGTGGGAGATTATCGTGCAGCAGCAGTGACGCACATTGCCTGTGCATTACAGTACTTACGGGCCTATACGGCTATCAATGGTGGTGATCATCATGTCTTAGTGGAGCAGCTCCTTAGCTTCAGTTTAGAACGAGTTTACGACGAAAGTAGTTTATCTCAGTTTGTTAACCAAATGGTCCGCGGTCTTTCTGATGTGACGGGTGTTGGTGCTAGAGAGATTTTGGATAGCTTAAATCTTTTAAAGGAAATGATTTTCGCGGCTCATGTGGAGGCAACGGTCAGTGTCGATTCAGTCATGGCCTCAGGGGTGCCTGCAATGGCCCTAAGGGTTGCAGCGCCGAGAGAAGCAGGGCGTTTGACAGCGGCCCAGAGAAAGGCACTGGCTCAATTAAGTCTGAGCCTGAAATCTGATTCTGAACGACCGGCAACAGGCTATTTTTCAAAGTTGGAAGATCCTTTTCTGCGGCACGCAGTGAGTGAGATTATAGATGAATGTATCGCAACTGGAGTCGCTACATTTTCTTCGCAAGTCTTAGGTAGCCCTTTGTTACGTAATGCGCAAGAAATGGTGCTTGCCTTAGTATACGGTGAAGAGGCAGCGCAGCCTGTAAAAGTGATTGGGCGCTATGAAACCCACGGTGCCCTGGAGGGAGACCACGCCGCCTTGCAGTTACAGCAATTAGTTGCTGGGGCTCCCCATGCGATTGATATTACCATGATTGGGAAATTGGAAGGGGTTGGGAAAGTCGTTCCAGTCAGTGATCCGAAAGAAAAAAAGGCAGTTGCCGATTTAAAGGCACTGCGTAGAGAGGAGCCAAAAGCAGCTGCGCATATTGTGCAAGTCGCAACCAAAGCGATGCATGCAGTAGGTGCAGTAGGTGCGCTTGAGGGGCAGGTCTATGCATATGGATTGCCAGATATTTATTTTGACAAAGTGTTGTGCAAAGAATTTAAGGAAGCGGTCATTGCCCACTGTCTTAAAATAGAGCGGGATGGGCCAGGTTGGGCTCGGCTGCACTATGAAGAAGAGGTGGATCGGGATCTAGACCCAGCTGCTTGCAAAACACTGGATGATTATTATGCTTATGCAGAACGTCTGGTGTGCTATGCCAATTTGGTGGGTTGGCCTGTTTCCTTTGGTTGTATGAGTGGTAAGGACCGAACTGGGCATTTGATTGAGCAAATTGATCGTGGCTTATTTAAAATGCACGGTGTTGAACTTGATGCTAGATCTTCCCAATCGCATGTAAAGACACTGGCTGGAGGGCCTAATGGCAGCAATATTTACGGCTGTAAGGACATTGCGCTCAAAACTAATTTGGTGAGCTTGAATAAGGGGATTGCCTATCGCAAGATGGATGTTGAAAGTCCCACAGCATTTTTTGCGCGGGCTGCTTCTCCACGGATTGCAGTCGAGGGTGTCGCACCGAGTATGGTGCAAGATTGGCGCTAAAATATTGCGCAATGACTAGCCATGCGAGCCTCTTGTAGAATCAGGGATTTCATGATCTAATAAGGGCATCGTATCTGAATACGGGATAGTCGCATGGCGCTGATTGATGATATTATTAAGCATTGGCAATCATTTAAAAACCCATTGATTAATGACATTTTGATTAATTTGGAAAAATTGGAAAAAGCCAATCCCCCCTTGACCGCAGCGGAAATTGAGGCGGTGCAGTCTTTTCTAGATCGCTTAAATACCATCGATGCCAAGAAGATTGATGAAAAGGACATGATTTATACCCTAAATCAGCTGCCTGCAGCCTATATGCTGTATATTATTCACAAGATGCAAACGCTTAACAGTGACTTGGTGATTAAGCTTATTAACTATACACAAAAGTTTCGGGCGAAAGATCCAGAAATTGAAAAATTTTTCCAGCGCAACATGGTGTTTGAGAAATCGCAATTGCTCGGGCGGATTTTTTCAGAAAAACGCATGCAAGAAGTATTGGATGCCTTGTAATGAGTGCTGTGCGTACTTTGAATCGGCCTCAGGGCAGCCCTGTTTTAGGTCGGGGTGTATTTATTGATCCTTCAGCCGTTGTTTCAGGGGCGGTGACTTTAGGGGAGGATGTTTCCATTTGGCCTCAGGTTTCCGTGCGTGGAGATTTGCTGCCCATTCAAATTGGGGCGCGGAGCAATATTCAGGATGGTTCCATTTTACATACAACGCAAAAAAGCCCCTATAATCCGGAGGGCTTCCCTTTAACGCTGGGCGAGGAGGTCACGGTGGGTCATGGGGTGATTTTGCATGGTTGCACCATTGGCAATCAATGTTTAGTTGGGATGGGCTCGATTGTTTTGGATGGCGCCGTGTTGCAAGATCAGGTTTTTTTAGCAGCAGGCAGTTTAGTCCCCCCGGGGAAGATTTTGCAGTCAGGTTTTTTATGGTTGGGGAATCCAGTCAAAAAAATACGTCCCCTCACTGAAGAGGAGCGTATTTTCTTGCTTTGGAGCGCAGAAAAATATATCGAAAGTAAAAATCTGCACTTAGAAAGTCTAAAGCTTAATTAACGACAGTCTCATCAGGATTGGGCAAGTTCAAAGATTGCGCTAAACCTTGTAATTGTTGTTGTGATGCTTTTTCTACTTGATCTGCGCAGCTGTTGATTGCGGCGGCAATTAAGTCTTCCAGGTATTGTTTTTGTTCGGCGGTGTTAGTGGCAAGTAGGCTGCTATCCAAAAACACTTTGAGCGCTTCGTGACGACCGTTCATGATGATGCGGACTAAGCCATTTCCTGATTCGCCCACCACTTTGGTGTTGGTCAGTGCTTCTTGAATTTCTTGCATTTTTTCTTGCATCTTTTTGGCTTGTTCCATAATTTGATTCATATCCATATTGGCGCCGTTCATTTTGATCTCCTGTCGTTAGCTGATTGATTTGATAGTGTTTATTTTAACATTAAAATTATTTTTTATGAAGTCTAAATGGGGGTCTTGAGCGAGTTTTTCTTGTAATTGTTTTTGTGAGTCTTCAAGCGCTTTTTGTTGCTGCAGTGCGGGCGTATTTAAGGGGGTTTGGCTTATGGAGATTTGTAACAAAATCGGGGTTTGATAGTGTTCGGAAAAAGCGTTTTGCAGGCGTTCGATGAGTTTGGGATTGAGCAGGGTTTGGTGCTCTTGACTGAGATTGAGGTAAAGGGTCTGCCCCTCTTGTTTTTCAAAACTCATGTGCAGTGCAAACTGTTTGGAGACGCCGCTTAAAGGGAGCGCTTGTAAAACGGCTTGCCAATTATCGATGTTGAATTCAGCAAGGGGTGCTTTTTTTTGAGCCGGGACTGCTGTGGGCGTGGCGACCTTTGCTGTACTGGTTTGCGCTTGCGGCTGATTTTGGGTTAGGTCCAAAGGCTGAAAAGCAAGCATGCGCAGAAGTGTCATGTTAAAGCCAATTTTGGGTTGGGGTGCAAAAGGCAGGTCGCGTTGACCTTGCAAAGCCATTTGATAGAGAAGTTGGCATAAGGTGGGTGTGACAAGCTGTGCCAAAGCGTGAATGCGTTCAGTCTGCCAATCTAGGCTTTGATATTCAGGCCATTGTTGCGCAATGCTGACTTCATACCAGAGTTCGGCCATCAAATTGAGTAGCGCTGCATAATCCGTAGGCTTGTCCTCAATGCTTTTAATCAGGCGGAAAAACTCAGCCGTTTTTTGCTGTGCAATCACTTCAGCCAGTTCATAAAGCAAGTGGGTTTCCGTGATGCCAAGCATGTTTGCAGTGGCTTGACTTAAAACTTGACCTTCCCCTTGGTTAATGGCCTGGTCGAGTAGGCTCAATGCATCGCGCAGGCTTCCTTCAGCGGCTTTAGCAATTAAATTCAAGGCTTCAGATTCAAACTGAATCTTCTCCGCTTTTAAAATAAATTCAAGGCGAGCTTGGATCAGGGCATTGGGGATATGTTTTAAGTGAAATTGTAGGCAGCGCGACAGCACAGTGACCGGTAATTTATGAGGGTCAGTCGTCGCGAGTAAAAATTTGACATGGGGGGGCGGTTCTTCCAAAGTTTTTAGCAGGGCGTTAAAACTATGGGTGGAGAGCATGTGCACTTCATCGATGAGATAGACTTTAAAGCGGCCTTTGCTAGGCGAATATTGCAGGTTATCGAGTAATTCACGCGTATCCTCGACTTTAGTACGTGAAGCCGCATCAATTTCAATCAGGTCAATAAAGCGGCCTTCGCGAATTTCAATGCATGAAGGGCAGGCCCCACAAGGTTTTGCCGAAACGCCTTGTTCGCAATTAAAGCATTTGGCAGTAATGCGTGCCGCAGTGGTCTTGCCGACTCCGCGCGTTCCGGTAAATAAATAGGCGTGGTGAAGGTGGTTTTGATTCAAGCTGTGAATGAGTGCAGAGAGGACTTGTTCCTGACCGACTAATTCATCAAAAGACTGGGGGCGCCACTTACGGGCTAACACTTGATATGCCAAAGCCTCTCCTTTTCACACTTGGATCAGAATCGTGAACATGCTGCTTGCCAAGACCAACACCTGCATCAATGTTACCGTTGCTTCCTTCCGGACCTGGCGGGGTTAGCATCTAAGCCGCATTGGCTGACCAGCAGCGAGGCCATTATCGCTGATTCTCGATGTCTTGGCAAGTGGGTATAAATGCGTTATGATACAAAATGAAAATTGCGGTTGAAAAGGCGTAATTTTTTTTATAATTTATGTTTTATATATATGTTTTAATTAATATAAGGAGATTAATATGAGTTATGGTTCCATAAATGGTGAGCTTGATAGAGTTGCCTTGGGTTTAGGGTTGGGGCTTGGGATCCCTTTGGTTCTTGCATTGGCCTATTGGGCTCGTCAGTGTTTTTGCCCTGAGCGCCGGGTGCCTTGTTTGCCTTTTTTTGCACAGCAAGCCCCTGCTGCTCTGGCGGTGCAATTAAATCCTAATGGGCCTGGAAATGATCTCTAGTTGAGGGCTCGCTTTGGCGGATTGAATATTTTAATTCTTTGAGGCAATTACATTGTCTTTAAGTAAGAAGGCCAGGTGGGCGATCCCATGCTGGCTTTTTTATTTTGATTGACAGAAATAATAAATATATGTTATAAATGCACGGGATTACTTCGGCAGGGCGGTAATTTTTTAAAGTTTTTTGCTCTGGGTTTTAAATTAAAATAAGGAGAAGAAAATGGCTTTTTTGCGTGGAGCGATGGCGATAGGTGGAGCGATGGCGATAGTCCGTGAGGCGGTGAACTCAACAGTGAGCTCAAGTCCCCCTTATCCTGATAATAATGAACCATCTGGAGTGGGAGAGTGGGTAGCGGTTGCAGCAGCCAGTGCGACAGTTGTTGGTATGATATTCTGCTTGCTCAAATGTTATTGTGAACAGCGTCGTCAGGCAGCTGTGGGAGGTCGGCAGGCAGAAATGGCAGGAGTGCACAATGTTGCCAGTCTTGTGGGAGTTGCAAGGCGGTCTGCTGGAGCAGACGGCGAGTATATGCCACTCGGCGCCTAGAATAAGAAAACCTTCCCTAGTTACATACTGCAAAGTGGGAAGGTTTTGAGTGTAAAGTCGTCGTTAGATTATTCTGCGACGACACTCACTTTGATGGGGGTATCGATATCAGTATGCAAATGCAATTCGATTTCATATTCCCCAATTTGACGAATCACGCCGTGAGGCATTCTAATTTCGTGTTTATGGGTTTCAACTCCAGCTGCGGTGACTGCATCGGCAATGTCTTTGGTGCCAATGGAGCCAAAGAGTTTTCCGCCTTCGCCTGCACTTGCAGCAATGGTAATCACGACATCTTTTAACTTGTCAGCCCGCGCTTGAGCACTTGCTAAATTCGCTTGAGCCACTTTTTCTAGCTCGGCGCGCTCTGCTTCAAAGCGTTCTAAATTGGTTTTGGTCGCCATCATCGCCTTTTTGCCAGGGATGAGAAAATTGCGTGCATAACCAGGTTTGACATTAACCAGTTCGCCTAATTTGCCGAGCTTTCTAATTTTTTCGCGTAAAATAACTTGCATGATAAGGTCCTCTTATTTATGACGATCGCAATAAGGCAGCAGTGCTAAATAGCGTGCTACTTTAATGGCTTCAGCCAATTTGCGCTGATATTTTGCAGCCGTGCCAGTAATGCGGCTGGGTACAATTTTGCCGTTTTCAGCGATATATTCTTTGAGTAAAGGAATGTCTTTATAATCAATTTTCAAGCCGTTTTCAGAGGAAAAACGACAGGCTTTTCTACGTCCACTCATAATTTTCTCCTAATTGTCTTGATGATCATTGGTTTTGCGAGGTTCCAGCATCACGGAAGGTGTGGTCACCGCTTCTTTCATGTTGGTGATGAGGTAGCGCAACACAAAATCATTAAAACGCAAGCCGTCAGTCAATTCTTTCAAATCAGTAGGCTTGAGCTCGATATTGAGCAAGGCATAGTGCGCTTTATGCAATTTGTTGATGGGATAGGCGAGGGATTTGCGGCCCCAGTCTTCTTGACGGTGAATTTTACCGCCTTTGGCTTTGATCAGGTCCACGTAACGACCGACAATCGCCGAGGCTTGATCGCTTTGGTCCGGATGCAGCATGAGGACCACTTCATAGTGTTTCATATTAACTCCTTATGGATTAAATTTTCATATTTAAGCCTTCTTGACGACTCTTGTCTAAAAGAGCTGAGGCAAGGAGAGCTCGGCGATTCTATCAGACCTCGCCTTGAAATGCAATGTCTTTTTAGGCAAAATGGAAGACGGTATGATGTGGGAAGGAAAATAGATGGATAGAAAGGCGCATTGGTTTGGGCTGGGGCTATTGATTTGTTGTTTGGGCGGCTGTGCGACAGCGCCCTCTAATCCTTATTTAGCAGACAGCGAAACGACCTTGCGTGTGAAAACCGCTTTGATGAATACCAGTATCGTGGATTATTCCATGATTTCTGTGACCACGAACAATGGAGTGGTGGAGCTGAATGGCTATGTCAGTTCGGATCAGGAACAAGAGCTCGCAGGGACAACCGCAGAAGGCGTACCTGGCGTTAATCAAGTTGAAAATAACTTGGTGGTGAAAGCGTCTGATTAATCAAAAGGATTGGCCAGTATCAATTTTTTTTGCTCATTGAGCGCCCAAATAATGTGTTCTTTGACCATATCACTTGCACCCTCTAATTTAGCTTGCAGCGCTTGAATAATGACATCTGAAGGAGGTGCATTGCCCAAAGCAATGGCGATATTTCGCAGCCAGCATTCGTAGCCAATTCGGCGGATGGGGGAGCCTTCAGTGCGTTTTAAAAATTCCGTCTCGCTCCAGGCAAATAAATCAAGTAGCCTTGGTTTCAGAAAGCCGCGCCTATTTTCAAAATCCAATTCGGCAGTGGTTTTTGCAAATTTATTCCAGGGACAGATGATTTGACAGTCATCACAGCCGTAGATGCGATTGCCAATGGCTTTGCGGAATTCCAGCGGGATGATGCCGCGATATTCAATCGTTAAATAAGAAATGCAGCGACGTGCGTCTAAAACATAAGGTGCAATAATAGCCTGAGTCGGGCAGATACTGATGCACGCACTGCAGCGGCCACAGTGCTGGGTTGCAAAAGGTTCGGTCAGGGGCAGATCTAGATTAGTTAATAGAGTGCCTAAGAAGAAAAAAGAACCCGCTTTGGGTTGAATCAGCATCGTATTTTTGCCGATCCAGCCTAGGCCTGCCTTCACTGCTAGGGGTTTCTCCATGATGGGGCCTGAATCGACGAATGGCCTGAGTAATGGTGCTTTTTTCAGATCGGGAGCAGCTAAATCTATCGACTGCTCAGACAGTCCTCGCGAGTACGCTGCGGAACTCGCGATCGATGGATTGAGCTGCTCCCGATCTGAAAAAAGAGACAATATAAATTTTGCCAGCTTTTGCAGGCGTTTTCGCATTAATTTATGGTAGTCACGGTTTTGCGCATAACGCGAAATCATTCCCAGTTGAGGGGTTTGCAAGACTTCCTTAAAGGCGGGATTAGCAGGGAGATAATCCATGCGGACGACAATCACGCGTGTTGTGCCTGGAACAATTTTGCTTGGGTCAGTGCGATCATCACCATAACGCGCCATGTAGGCCATGTCACCATGATGACCTGCTGCAAGCCAAGCTTGAAGACGCTCTGCAGCCCCAGGCAAGCGCGTGTCCGTGATGCCCAAGTCATTAAAGCCAAGCTTGCGGGCATGATCCTGGATGACGCTAAGCATTAGACGGTCTCGTCGCGCTCCAGATGCAGATCTTCGATGTATTTTTGGGTCGTGGCTGCAGGCAGTTTAAAGTGTGTTGCAATGACCAAAATAATCAGGCAAAAAATTGCTAAAAGGATCATGTTGGTGCTAAAGGCAAAGAGGTGAATTCCCCCATAATCACCCACATAAGAGAGCAGCATCAGGCCAATAAAATAGGGCCAGACCCATAGGGATTCTCTAAAATTTAAACTGATACTGCGATGAGTGGCACAGCGAAAAATAAGCAGCAAAATAAAGCCCACCACAATGGCAATGCCCATTTTGGATAAAATCGCCCAGCCACTCCAATAGGCAAGCAGAGTGCAGATATAAAAACTCACAAAAGCCCAGAGTCGTACCATGGGTAACTTAAAAGGCCGGCTTTGTGTTGGGGCCTGACTGCGTAGACTCAAAAGGCAAATCGGCCCTACTGCGTAAGTAATCGCCAGAAGAGAGGTTAAGAATGCGACCATGTTGTTCCACCCTGGAAGCGGAGCAAAGAGGCAAAGGCCCAAGACAAAATTAACAAAAATGGCATTGCGAGGATTACCTTGTGGGCTAATTTTTTGGAAAAATTTGGGAAGGTAGCCGTTTTTGCTCATGCCATAGAGGGAGCGCGCAGCACTACTACAGTACATGAGTCCAGCTGCAAGAGGGGCGATAATCGCACCAAAATAGAGTAAAGGCAGGAGCCAATCAAAATGATCTTGTTGGATAATTGAGGCCAGGGGGCTATTATCATCGCTGAGATGAATATGTGTCCAGCCTTGTGACAAGTCCACACCCGATAGAGAGCTTAAAAAAGCAAATTGAATAAGTAAGAACAAAACGAGACAAATCAATACAGATCCAATGATAGCCATCGGCACGGAGCGGCCTGGGTTTTTAGCATCACCTGCCATTTCCGCAGCTTGTTTAAAGCCATTGAAGGCAAAAATAATTCCACCAGTACTGATGGCGCCTAAAACACCTTCAATCCCTGTTGGCATAAAAGCGCTATGATTGGGGTGAAGAATCTGCATGGGGCTGAAGAAATGCGCCAGAATCACGCTGATGATCACGATAGGGATCGCTAATTTAATCAAGGTTAGTACGCTGTTGCAGCGAATCAGCCAGTGAATAGAATAAGTGTTAATGAAGGTCACAAGCAGCATCAAAACGGCAGCCGCTGCGTAACCATGATGGGTTAGGCCGCCACTGCTTTGCACCAAGCCAGGCAGGTAAAAACTAGCATATTGGAGGACGGCCTGTACTTCCGTTGCCATCAGCGAAAGATAGGAAAGCCAAATCATCCACGAAAACATAAAACTGACTACAGTTCCATGGGTGTATTGTGGAATGCGAGCGCTGGAACCCGTGACCGGAAGCATGCCGCAAATTTCGGCAAACACAAAAGCCACGCAGAGGACAAAAATACCACCAATTATCCAAGAGAGGCTTGCGGCAGGCCCTGCAATCGTAGAGGTGTAGTAGGCGCTGAATAACCAACCGGAGCCGATAATGGCTGAAATAGAAGTGAGAATTAAACCAAATGTAGAGATGCTGCGTTTCATGGCTGAAAAATATCCTGATTGGGCAAAACCTTAGTTTAAACAAGTTAGCAATCAAAATGCAATAAGAGAGCGAGAGTAAATTGATTTTTATTTATAATTGATATATAATTACAGAATAAATAATAAAAATAAGGAAGAAAATGGTTGGTGTAGCATGCATTCATCATGGCACTCTTACGGGAGTAGAGACGGTATTTGGTCGTGTGGTTAAAGAGCTAGGGGCCAATAAATTAGATAATCCTGTACACTATTCTGGAGGGGTTGATGAAGGTAGGTATAAAGCATCATTGGATAGTCTGGTTGTGAAAAGTGAGGGCGAAGCACCCGATTTAAATTTGCTGATGTTAGAGTCAAATCTTGGGGCGTTTGGAGCGACTGCGAATTTTATGACTTTTTTTCATGCAAACGCAGAATATTTTACAAAGCATCGAGTGCATGTCGCTTTGTTTCAGGGGGCATGGGATGATGAGAGTGTTGGATATTTTTCGAGGGCATTAAAGGGGGATGGAAGTGGCGTTGATCATTCTCTTTTAGCTGGTTTTTTGAAGGAGTATCCCCTGGTTTCGGTGAGGCGTTATTCTAAAAGTGAAGTAATTGTCGTAAAGAATGTTGCCAAGCATTACCGTGAGGCAATGTTAGCAAGCGTGTCCACGGCTCCCGCAATTGCAGTCGCAGTAACAACGATTGGGACGGTAGGCTTTGGTGCTGGTGGGGAGTCTGGAGTGGTTGCTGTAGGACCAACAAGCCCAGAGCTTGATGCATCAAGGGCAGTTTTGTCAATGTCTAGTTCAGGCACTGCGGCTTGTGCCTTTCTGTCTGTTGTTGAAAAGCCCAAATCGCATGCTGCTAGTGCTGCGGCTAATGAACAATAAGGCTTTTTTCATTAAACATGGGTATAATCCGCTATCTATAGAAATGTGAAAATGGTGTGAGAGGGTGGCAACTCATGTTTTTTTCCACGTTGCGTTGGGGACGTACCGTGTGGTCGATCCAGTTGAAGATCCTAAGAAATTGGCCACTGACTATTTTGTTATGCAGTTGGGAGAGCATGGGCTTGCATTGCCAGGTGCTGCTGAGCACATTTGCATCACGCAGAGTGCCGTTGGCATGTCTTATACGGTGATTTTTTCTGAGCACATCGAAAGGCTTTTGGCGCAAGCTATAAGAGTAAAAAGCCCTGCAGCGCCAAGGGCAAGAGCAGTGGATGCAGAGGGGCCCTCTTTCAGAATTATTCAGTGCGCGAAGGGCCCGCCAATTTTTTTAAAGCAAGCTGACCTGACTCTAGATACGCCACTCACGCTGGTTGTAGAATTGGCCTCTCGGTCACTTTTTACCATTAGTGAGCGAGGGGAAGTGAGTCCTGCTGATCTCGGTTGTACCTTTAGAGATCTACAGCGAGCCAATAAATGCCTCGTTATTGGCCGTCTAGAAGCGCCTCCTCCTCGTGTTAAGAAAGGTGAGCCTCCGTGTGCAATGCCTCGGCCCCCAACAGTCTTTGCATCGCAACTCCAGCTCGCAACCTTTTCACCACTCATTCCACAACCTCCTGATGGCTTTGTTCCTATCAGTGAAAAGCCAGATTATGATTATTAGTCCCTCCTTGGCAGTTGCTGAGTTCCTCACTTTTTAGATATAGTGAACTTAGTTTTTCCTTATCTTGATTCAGCATGACAAAATTACTAGGATTTAAAAGATGGCCGCGGGTGGTGAAAGTGCTGTCCGTGCTCTTGGTATGTGCTTTACTGTATTGGATCGTACAAAATAGAGTGGTGTATACCGAAGATGCTTATGTGAAAGTGGATTCAATCCCTGTGGCCTCACAAGTGGAAGGGCGTGTCATTGCAATTTATGTGCGCAATAATGATGTTGTGAAGGCGGGGGAGCCTTTGCTTAAAATTGACCCCACTCCCTTTGTCCTTGCTCGGGATATTGCGGCAGGCAATCTTGCTAATGCTCAGAAAACGTTGCCGATCCTCACTGCGCAAATTCAGGCTTCAGAGGCGGATATCGCCAGCAATCAAGCGCAACTGACATTTTTACTGACAACCCAACGGCGAGATCAGAGTTTGTTTCGCGCAGGAGTGGTTTCAAAGCAGGACCTTGATAATATTGACAGTCAAGTTTTGGTGAGCGAAGCAGCGCTGACGCGGTCCCGAGCCATGGTCTTGACTTTGCAGAAAACCTATCAACGGCAGCTGACCAATATTGGCCTCATGAATAGTCAGTTGGGTTTGGCACAATATAATTTAGATCAAACCACTGTGGTGGCGGGTGCGGCAGGGGTCATCACCAGTTTTGACACCTATGTGGGGGCATATTTGAAGGTGGGGGATCCGCTTTTTACCCTGGTCTCCAATCAAAATTGGCGCGTGGTGGCCAATATCAAGGAGTATGATCTGCCTGATGTGAGAGTGGGGCAAAAAGTTTGGATTTATGTGGGCTCCAGCCCCATGCATTTATATCGCGGTACGGTTCATAGTATTGCCCGTGGAGTGGCGCGTTCTGCAGCAGCCACCAGGCCTTTGGAATATGTGGATCCCACCGTGGATTGGATTCGCTATGATTATCGCTTTCCAGTAACGATTTATTTTGATCACTCGCCGGCCCATCTTTATATGGGGGCTGATGCTCGTATTTGGATTTTTAATCCATGATGAATGCACCCGCCCGTTTGGCATTCAAGGTGGGTTTGGCAACCGTTTTGGCGGTGTTGGCGGCTTTTGCTTTTCATTTGCAAGATGGCTATTGGGTGGGGATCAGTGCTTTTTTGATTTGTGCAGACCGCGTTGGCAATAGTTTGGAAAAAATGTTGCAGCGCATAGCCTGTACTCTAATCGGCGCAGGATGTGGAGTCATTGTCAGTCATATTTGGATTGAAAACCCTTTTTTACTCGTGATGGTATCGTTTTGCTTTGTGGTCTTGACAGTCTATCAAGGTTTTAAAAATGACGCTTGGTATTTATGGATTTTTACTACGATTACTTTTTTTATGGTGGTGGCGACCACGATGACAGGGGCTGCGCCTCAGGCGATTTTAGATGTGGCTTTTTACCGCAGCTTGGATATCACCGTGGGGTCTATGATCGGATTTTTGGTGAATCTCTGGGTATTTCCAATTCATGCCGGTCAAGAATTGGAAGCACAGTTGCCAGTGTTTCTGCATGATTTTGAACAATATTACAGTGCAGCAATAGAAGCCTTATTTATTCCTGCGCGACGAGGGGGGCTGCCTGAGTGGCGGCAAAAAATAGCCACTCGTTTAGCCGTTTTAAATACCATGAGCCTGGCTGCAGCGCGTGAAAGTATTTTTTGGGAGCGGCAGCGGCGTTCGCTATTAGAGCATGTCGAGCGTGTCAGATTGGCTATCAAGCAATTTAAGGCGTTGGAGGTACATTTTGATCGAGAAGATTTAAGTTATTTGCAACCCTATCAAAAGGAAATTTTCGCTTTGCAGGATACCTTTAAGCGATTTTTGCGGGAGCCTTTGTTTCATGACGCTGCAGTAGAGGAAGCTTTGGCTCATTTATATCAGGTCTATGATGAAAGACGGCGACAAGGCTTAAACTTTGAATATGCTCCAGAGGCGGTGCTTTTGTTTCATGAAGTGGTTGGCTTGCATCAATTGTTGTTTGATCTGATCAAAGCCCCGCTGCATCGAGGCTTGGCGCCATATAAAATTAAGCAAACACTGTCAAATCACTTGCAAAACCTATGGCATCGGCGCTTTTACTGGCTTTTTGGGGTAAAGGTGGGCTTGGGGATTTTGCTTTGCCCCCTGATTTGGACGGCGTTTGCCTTGCCTGGAGCAACGCAAATTGCCGTTTCCATGGGCGCAGTCCTCAATTTGGATTTTAATGCGACCAAACAAAAAAGTTTGATGCGTGTTTATGGCTGTTTTATAGGAGCTGCCTTGGCGATCTTTACCTTGATGGTCTTGCGTGTGGAATCGCTCAGTTTGTTATTGCTGCTGATTTTTGCCGTGGCCTATGGCTGTTCGCATCTCCATAATAGCGCCTCGCGCTATGCTTATTTGGGTACTCAGGCGATTGTTGCTTATTTGATGGGAGTCATTGTGGGTTTTGCGCCCAGTTGGGTCCCAGATCCTGCGGTGGAACGTTTGGTAGACATTATCGGCGGAGTATTGTTTTTATATTTTATCTTAGAGTGGTTGTGGCCTTTTTCGAAACAAGAATTGCAGGCGCACTATCAAGAACAGTTAGCTTTGCATTTTCAGAAAATTAAAACACTTACGCTTGCCTATGTGCAGCATCCAGATTTTGCTTTGATGCGTTCGCTAGAGCAGCCGTTGCGTCTGATGAGGCGAGATCTTGCACAGGCCAAACAGAATGGGGTTAAGCCTCCCTTGTATGCCCTTCAGTTGGAGCCTTTAGAAACACTCTTGTTTTTTGTGGCCACTTATGGCGTGCAATTACAGAGCCAAAGCCTGTGGATTCAAGAGATGCTGGATGCGTTGGATCAGGGTAGCTTGAAAGCGTTTTTAGCAAAGCGTCAGCAAAGTCTGCAGGCGCTGCGCAGGGAAACCCAACAAGGGCATTTTACCCCCTTAGCGCAGATTATTCTTTTTGGTACGCTGTGGCGAATGGTTGATGCCTTCGTTGCAGAGCCTGTCTAAATCGAGTAGCATGGACATAATTCAGTCATTTGGTGGGCTATGACGCAATTTTTTAATCGACTGTGGTATCAGGGGGCGGCAATTTGGGCGCGGGTTTTATTAACGCCTTTTTCTTGGCTTTACGCCGCGGTCTGCTGCTTACGTCGTGTTTATTATCATTATTTTTACCAGCCCCCGCATTTTGCTGTGCCCATTATCGTTGTGGGGAATTTAAGCGTAGGGGGCACCGGCAAAACCCCGCTTACTCTTGGGCTCATTCATTTGCTGCAACAAAATCAGGTGCGAGTGGGAGTCATTGCGCGAGGTTATCGAAGTCAAGCAGAATACGCGCCGCAGCCAATTTTAATTCACTCAGACCATAGTGCAAAAGCAGTGGGGGATGAAGCGCTGTTGCTTTATCAAAGTACAGGGGTGCCGATTGCAGTGCACCATCAGCGTGTCAAAGCGGCGCAATGTCTTTTGCAGGCGCATCCCGATTTGCAAGTGATTCTCAGTGATGATGGGTTGCAGCATCTCAAATTGCCTAGAAATCTAGAAATCATTGTTATTGATGGTGAACGTCAACTTGGGAATGGTGCGTTGTTGCCCGCTGGCCCTTTGCGTGAGCCCGCTTCGCGTTTAGCAGGTGCAGATTTTGTCTTGTATAGTGGGGTTGAGTTTCGCTTGGAACCCTTGAACGTACTTCCCCTGGATCCAGAAAAATCAGCGCAATCCCTTGATTTTTTAAAAGGAAAAACAGTTCATGCTGTAGCAGGTATTGGCCATCCAGAACGATTTTTTGCGAGTCTTGAGGCTTTGGGGGCAAAAGTGATGCCTCATGTCTTTCCCGATCACCATGCCTTTTGTGCAGCTGATTTTAAAGGATTTGCAAAAGAGCTCATTGTGATGACAGCAAAGGATGCAGTCAAATGTACAGATGAGGGATTGTCAGAAGCTTATTATTTAAATACACAAGTGAAGTTGTCACCGCAGTTTGCGGATGCATTTTTGCAGAAAGTGCGGTATATTATGCGCCTTGAACAGAAGAGGTCGTCATGAACAAAACCCTGCTGGAAATTTTAGTATCGCCTATTTCAAAAACGCCTTTGGTTTACCGTGAGGCTGAGAATGAGCTGTGGTCGAAGGCAGATCGATTGGCGTTTCCCATTCGTGAGGGCATTCCGATATTGCTGGTTGAAGAGGCACGTCCTTTAAAGGCCGAAGAGTGGGATACAATCAAGCATGGCTAAGCGCATTATTATTCCCGCTCGATATGGGTCCACACGCCTCCCTGCTAAGTTGCTCATTCCTATTGCAGGGAAGCCCATCTTGCAGCATACCTACGAGCGAGCTTTGGAGTGCGGTTTTGACAGTGTTTTAATTGCCACGGACGATGAGCGGATTGCCGATTTAGCTGAGAAAATAACCGCGCCCTATTGCATGACGGATGTTGAGCATCCGACTGGGACTGATCGTTGTGCTCAAGCGATGATGCTCAAGGGCTATGCAGAAGAGGATATCATTATCAATTTGCAAGGCGATGAGCCGCTCATTCCGGTGGCCAATCTTTTAAAAGTGGCGGAAAATCTAGCTGCACATCCCGAAGTGGCCGTTGCAACACTATGTGAAGAATTAACCGAAAAGGGAGATATTTTTAATCCCAATTATGTAAAAGTGGTCTTCGATCGACTGCAGCATGCCTTGTATTTTAGCCGTGCTCCCATGCCTTGGGCGCGAGATGCTTTTCCGGGCGAAATGTCTGAGGAGCTTTTTTTCTATCGGCATATTGGCCTTTATGCTTATCGGGGGCAGTTTTTGCGCGGCTATTCCAGTTTGCAGCAAAACCCCCTGGAACGTCTGGAAAAGCTGGAACAATTGCGCGTGCTTTGGCATGGTTATAAAATTCATGTGGATATTGCGCCAGAAGCTAATCCTCCTGGCGTAGATACGGCTTCCAGTTTGCAAGAGGTTAAAGCATTGATTGAGCGTGGGGCGTAATGGAGCCGCTATATATCTGAAATCAACATCATGATTTTTGGTCAAAATAACGCTTTATGGTGGAGTAAGCAAAGCCGCGTTGTTGGAGTTTCTGGATTAATTTGGCCTTTTCCTGTGGCTGATCAAGCTTAAACTGTGCATATTTTTTTTGGATTAAACGAGCCAATTCGCTCTCTTCAGTTTCTGCAGCTTGTTCTGTCAGGAAAGGGCTGACTTCACTTTTTTTAAAGCCATGGCTTTGGGTGAGTTCTTGCATGATTTTCAGGGCGCCGTAACCTTGGGCTAGACGATGTCGAATGCGGCTTTCTAAAAAACGGCTATTACTTAGGAGTTGGCTGCTGGCCAGCTCATTCAGAACGCGTTCAATCAAATCAGGAGTGTTAAAATGTTGGGAGAGCTTGCTGCGCAACTCCTGTACGCTATGTTCACGCCGGCTTAAGTGGCTTAGCGCTTTGGATTTAATTTTCTCAAGGATAGTATCCATGGGGATTGCATGCTTTTGGGTTTAGAGAATGATAACAAAAACCAACAGGCCCACCCAGTGGTGTAGATTAAAAATACGTAAACCGGCTTTGGGGCCAGCTTTTTTGAGTGCATAAGCCTGCCAGCATAAAAAGACCGTAATAGCTAGGCTGCACAGTGAATGCACGATGGTCGTGTCATGCAGAAGGGCTTGGTGGGCAACGAGCATCAGAATTAGCACGCCTGCCAAGCAGTTTAAAAAGCCTTCCACTTGAGGTCCAAAATAAACTGCGGTTGATTTAATGCCTGCTTTGAGATCGTCGGGGTAATCCATTAGTGCATACTCCGTATCATAAAGGAGGGTCCATAAAACTGCAAAAACATACCAAAACAGCATCGCTCCACTCATATGCTGATTGACTTGGATATAGGCCATAATCAGGCCGAAATTAAAAGCAAGGCCTAAAACCAGTTGCGGAAAATGGGTCACACGCTTAGCGAGGGGATAAAGCAAGGTCAATAAGAGGGCGGCAAAGGCCAACAGAACGGTTGCTTTATGTAAAAACCAGAGCAGACAGGCTGCAAGTAAAATCAAAACGATAAACAAACCCAAGGCTTGTCTAGGCGTGGCGCCACCATTGGCCAAGGGGCGATGGCAAGTTCGGGCCACTTTCCCATCCCAGTTTCGGTCAAAATAATCATTAATCACACAGCCTGCAGAGCGCATTAAAATAACGCCTAGCGTAAAAACAAGCACTATTTTAAAGCTAGGGTGGCTGCCCAAGAATAAGCCCCAATAAGTCGGCCACAAAATCAGTAAAATTGGCAAGGGACGATGCCAACGCATGAGTTGTAAAGCAGCTTGCAATTTTAGCATTGTGGGGTCAATCCAAGTAGCTGTAGTGATTTTTGGCCAAAATACTCACTGATGGTCAAGCTATGCTGGTTGTCGATGATAAAAGTAGATTCGCGTTGATAAAATTGCGGCTCTGCTTCAAGATACTGAACGAGCGTAGGATAGATTGCATCATGAGCCCGAATGGTACTGGTTTGAAAAGGACTGCGACGCACATCATGACGCAGAAATAAAAAATGATCCCCAATGGAGCGCGAGCCCAAAGCGCTTAATTCCGCCTCATAGGCAAGATAGGTCGATTTAGGAATGACTGTTTGGGCATAAACTAGAGGGCCCTGGTCGCAAACATGGCAAATTTCGCGAATCCACAATTCATCTTGCCAGGATTCCTGTAAGTGCAAAATGCTCCAGCTTGGATCTGCTCTACGCAAAGCCTGGCCCAACTTTTGAATCTGGCAGAGTGGCTGAAAAAAATTCTGCATATAAAAAATCACTTCATTGAGGCCAAAAAAATGATTATACTACAGCGCACTAGAAGCTCAAAACAAGGATTCCCATGCGTCAGCATAAACGCCTCGCCACTGCCCTGCGACCTATTCACATTCAACGGCATTTCACCAAACATGCTGAAGGTTCTGTGCTCGTCTCGTATGGCGATACTCAGGTGATTTGTACAGCCAGTTTGGTAGAAGGAGTGCCTCGTTTTTTAAAAGGCAAAGGTCAGGCATGGTTGACTGCAGAATATGGCATGTTGCCGCGTGCGACCTCTGAGCGTACACAGCGAGAAGCGGTTTCGGGAAAGCAAGGGGGGCGCAGCAGTGAGATTCAGCGTTTGATTGGACGTTCGTTGCGTTCAGCAGTGAATTTAAATTTTTTGCCAGAATATACAATTGCAATCGATTGTGACGTCATTCAAGCCGACGGGGGGACCCGCACTGCCTCAATTACAGGAGCTTGCGTGGCCCTGGCCGATGCCTTATCCCACTTTAAATCGAAAGGCTTGATCAAATCAAAAATGCAATTTCCGCATCCTTTACAATATTTTGTAGCAGCAGTCTCTGTTGGGATTTATAAGGGCGAGGTAGTGCTTGATTTAGATTATGTTGAGGACAGTCAGGCGGAAACAGATATGAATATCGTCATGAATGAGGCCGGTGGCTTTATTGAGATTCAAGGTACGGCAGAGGGTCAGCCTTTTACAGAAAATCAATTTCAAGCGATGTTGGCCCTGGCCAAAGACGGCATTGCGGAGTTGATTCAAAAGCAAAAAGCAGCCTTGGGGGTCAGTAGTGTCAAAGAACTGGGTTGGTAGGGTGATGTGATCTATAAAGAGGGGCCTAAGTGATCGCTAGGTGAATAGAAAAATATTTGCAAAAATTATTATTTTAATGTAATATAGTGAAAAAATAATTTTTTGGTGTGAATATGCATTGGGCTCAGCATTATATCAAGACAGTTGCAGAAGAAAAAACCTCCTTGAAAAATCGTTTGAGAGCGCTTGATCGGCTGGGGTTGCTGGTGATTAAACATGCCAGGTCCGAGCCGAAGGTTGTGACTTGCATCATTAATTTTTTGTTTCAGCAAGTGACTGGAGCTAGAGATCAGTTTTCTGAAGCAGTGATCGACATGTTGATAGAATTTTGTGGGCATCCGCTTTACGAAGCATGGCTGAAGCAGAGGCTTGCGTTGGAGATGGAGCAGTTGCGGGAGTCAGCAAAGCCGGAGGTGCTTCGTTTTTTGCAGCAAAAATATGAACAAGCGTTGGAAATTCTGGCTATTCCTGCAGATGATCGTGCGTTAGAGGCTTGTACTCGTCTAATGCCACATCGCGAAGATTTTATCCGCAAAGAAGCCTTGTGTTTGCTGCAAAATGTCACACTTTCTGAAGACAATCAGGAGAAAATTCAGGGGTTCATCCCCAGGTTTATTGAGTTTTTAAAAAAAGAAGAAAATACTCAACTGCGAAAAATGAGTATAGATATTCTTACGATCTGGGCAAACAATACAGAATTGCAAAAGACGATCGTCACCTGTATGGCTGCAGGCGCCGCGGGAGGACTAGCGCTTGCTTTTCGTGGTGCAGCACCTAGCCCCTCATCGATTGCTACACTTCGCGCTTCGCCCTAATCTTTGCTAGAATCCTTTCTTGGCTTGATGTATGATAAAGAGATCAAGAAACAATTGGGGAAAGAGATGGCAAAAAAATTAAAATATGTCGCAAGTTTTGGCGTGGTGTTTGGTATCTTAGCGGCGCTCGCCTTTTTAGGGGGGCTGATGATTGATCTCCAAATTGCGCCAGCCCCTATGAGTGCTAACTTGTTTGAGTTGTCCTCTTTTGGCCCTGTCATGGCGATTGGAAGCATCATTTTAGCCTGGTTAGAGGGGTTTTTAGTCCTGTGGATGAAGGCGAAGCATGCCAAGTGGTTGCCCCTTTTTAGTTTTGTAGTGGCGGTTTTATTGGGTGGTGCAGTGGCTTTTTTCTCGATGTATCTCATTTGGGGAATTGTCACACTGATTAATCTCTTGATGGTTTGGGTCTTGTGCCGTTTGTATGGATGTACCTGTGCTCAATGTTGAAAAATTGAGTCATGATGGTCGCGGGATTGCGCATCATGCCGATGGGAAATTAGTCTTTGTACGTAATGGCTTGCCTGGGGAAGCTGTTAGTTTCGAGCTCAAACGTAAGCACCGACAATATGATGAAGCCTTGGCGCTAGAGATTCAAAATCCTGCAGTTGGAAGAGTGGAGCCGCGTTGTGCTGCCTTTGGCCGTTGCGGCGGTTGCGCGTTGCAGCATCTTGATGTGTCTGTCCAGATTCAGGCCAAGCAAATTTGGTTAGAGGAAAAACTCATCCAAGCCAAATTAAATCCAGAGGTCTGGCTTCCCCCCTTGCAAGAGAAAGTATGGGGTTATCGTCACAAAGCCCGTTTAGGAGTGCGCTTTGTGCAAAAGAAGAATCGCGTTTTGGTGGGATTTCGCGAAGCAGAAAGCAATTTTTTAACGGATATGAACCGCTGCGAGGTGCTACACCCCTCTGTAGGGGAGCATCTGCAAGACTTGGAGCGGTCTCTCGCCGCACTGTCCATTCGAGATCAAATTGCTCAAATTGAAGTCGCCGTTGACGAGCAGCATACTGCCTTGATTATCCGTCATCTCAAACCCTTTTCAGCGGAAGATTTGCTGCAGTTGGAGCAATTGCATCAGACATGGGGATGGGCCATTTTTTTACAGCCAAAAGGTTTGGATAGTATCCATCAGCTTTATCCTTTGGAGCCTATTCAACTTTCCTACACGGTATGGGGTAAAACGCCGATTCGAATCCCCTTTGGGCCGGGTGACTTTACTCAAGTCAATTTTAGTTTAAATGCCAAAATGATTCGCCAAGCGCTAGATTTGCTAGATCCACAAGCCGATGAAACTATTTTGGATTTGTTTTGTGGTTTGGGAAATTTTAGCCTGCCAATTGCACAATACGCAGGTCGTGTGATTGCAGTGGAAGGTGAGCCTAAAATGCTCGAACGAGCTAGGCAGAATGCTGTGGCGCAGGGGATTGACAATATCCAATTTTTTGAGAGTAACTTGTTTGAGTTAGCCCAGCAGGCACCTTTTTATGGGCCTGTCGATAAGCTTTTTTTGGATCCGCCGCGTGCAGGTGCGGAACAGGTAGTCCGTCAGATCAAACGCTGGGATCCGCGGCGCATCGTTTATGTGTCCTGCGATCCTGCAACTTTGGTGCGAGATCTTGCACTTTTGGTTCATGAAGGGGGATACGCTTTGGAAAAAATCGGCGTGATGGATATGTTCCCGCATACAGCCCATGTTGAGACAATGGCCGTCTTGAGGCGGACTTAAAGCATGGTCGCCCTCTCTCAAAGTATCGAGCGGCGGGCGGATGGCCAAATTGATCGTACTGCTTGGTTTAACCGTCTTTCTCTACGTTATCCGCATGAAAAGCTGAAAACACTCAGTCAATACTTTCATCGTGCGGATGAGCGTGGCTTAAAAATTGCCAGTATTTTATTAGATTTGCATGCTGATTTGGATGCGATTTTGGCGGCATTACTTTATTCACAAACTGAACCCATTGAGGCATTGCCACTCTTAAAGAGTTTGCATCGTTTGGATCAGCTGGCTGCGATTTTACCTTCCCAAAAAGCGGCTGAGCGGGTCGAAAAACTGCGGCAGATGATGTTGTTTATGGTGCAAGATATCCGGGTTGTCTTAGTGAAATTAGCTGAGCGGACTTGTGCGATTCGTGAAGCCAAAACGCTTGCCTTAACAGAGCAGCAGAGCCTAGCGAATGAAGTGATGGCGCTCTATGCGCCCCTTGCCAACCGTTTGGGGATTGGGGCGTTAAAATGGGAGCTGGAAGATCGCGCTTTTGCGATTTTAAACCCGCAGGCCTATCAGGAAATCACCCATGCGCTGAATGCGCGGCGTTTAGAGCGAGAAGCCTTTATTCAGAATTGGATGGAAATTCTGCAGCGCCTGTTGGAGACCACTAAAGTTCGAGCTGAGGTGTCGGGACGTGTGAAGCACATCTACGGTATTTGGATGAAAATGCAGCAAAAGCATTTAGCTTTTACGGATCTATACGATTTACGGGCGGTGCGTATTTTGGTGCCTGATGTGTCAAGCTGTTATGCCGTGATGGCTTTATTGCATGCGCATTGGGAACCTGTTATCTCGGAATATACAGACTATATTAGCCACCCGAAGGTGAATGGGTATCAGTCCCTGCATACTGTGCTTTTGGGAGAAGATCGCCTGCCGATTGAAGTGCAAATTCGTACCTTTGCCATGCATGAGGCGGCAGAAAGTGGGGTCGCAGCGCACTGGCGTTATAAAGAAGGCGGCAGGGGTAATGAGGCGCTGTCGCAGCGAATTAATTGGCTGCGCTTGCTTTTGGACTGGCAGCAAGAGGTGACGGCCGAGCAAAGTGAGATTGAAAAACAGCCCGATGCGGCCAAACAAGTTTTTGTCTTTACGCGGGATCAAGAAGTATTGATGTTGCCGCAGGGGGCGACACCAATTGATTTTGCCTTTTTAGTGCATACGGATTTGGGTTTGCAGTGCAAAGGGGCAAAAATCAATGGGCAAATGGTGCCTTTAACCACAGTATTGCAGATGGGGGATCAGGTTGAAATTCTCACCCATAAAATGGCTCATCCTAGCCGTGATTGGCTAAATCCACGAGCTGGATTTTTGGTGTCGGCCCAGGCGCGACGTAAATTGCGAGCCTTTTTTCGTGCGTTGGAAAGGCCTCAGGTGAGGACAACGCTTTCGCCTGATCAATTGCGCCATCCAGAAGAACAGCCTGCTCAGACATACTCGGCCTCTGGCCTCGCAAACTCGCGATCTGCTCTTCTGGATGGCGCAATTGATCAGGCGAAGGCGTTGGGTTCAATTAAAACGGATGTTGCGGGAGTCAGAGTTCAGGGAGTCTCAAATCTGGCTTTTCAATTAGCCAAGTGCTGCCATCCTGTACCTCAGGAGCCGATTATTGGCTCGATGACACGCTTGCGGGGGATTGTGATTCATCGCCAAAACTGTTCTAATGTGGCTTATTTTAAAGTCAAGCGACCAGAGCGCTTGTTTAAAGTGGAGTGGGAGTAAGGGGGAATGGCAAAATTATCCGTGTACATTATTGCTTACAATGAGGCGCAAAAGGTAGCAGAAGCGATTCAAAGCGTTGCCTTTGCAGATGAAATTGTCGTCGCTGATTCCTACAGTACTGATGATACTGCAAAAATTGCGAGTGACTTGGGTGCAATAGTGGTGCAAATTCCCTTTCAAGGCTTTGGTGATTTGCGTAATCAAGCGCTCAAAGCCTGTACAGGGGAATGGATTTTTAGCTTGGATTCGGATGAGCGCTGTACCCCTGAGGCACAGGCGGAGATCCTCGCCACGATGAATGATCCTAATGCATTGGATATTTATTTGATGCCGCGTAAAAATATTTTCCTTGGGCGTTGGATTAAACATGTGTGGCCGTATCCGGATTATCGCCAACCGCAGTTGTTTCGCAAAGGTAAAATGGAGTATAAGCTAGATCAAGTGCATGAAGGTTATATCAGTAAAAGTGATCAACCTATTGGGCGCTTAAAGCAGCCCATTTGGCAGATTCCTTATCGTAATGTTGAAGAAATGATGCGTAAAATGAATCGTTATTCCACTTTGGGGGTGGATCGCCTAGTGCAAAAAGGGGTCAAGCCCAGTTTGGGTAAGGCTCTTGGGCATGCATTGTGGAAGTTTTTTCAATTTTATATTGTGAAAGCTGGGTTTTTAGATGGGCGGGCTGGATTGATCTTGGCTATTGGACATTTTGATTACACGTTTTTTCGCTATATCAAGCTACTAGAGCGGGAGTTTGCTCAGGATGAGGTGTAGCGCCACGTTGACCTAGGCCGGTTAACGCCAGTTCGTAATGGGTGCAGCCTGGTTTGCTTGGTGCGGGCTCTAGCTCGGGCAATAGTGCGAGAATACTGTGTGCAAGTGGTGAGTCCGCATCCAATTGGCGTTTATAGCAAGCAGATAAAAATTGCACTGGATCGATTGGGCTGGCCGCTTTTTCTTGCGCAGAGGCCACCTCTAAAAGGATGCGGGCTAATGGGTCTTCTGCTTGGTGTGCAAGACCAAGCCAGATGATGGTATCCCAGGTGATGGGTAGGTCTTCTTGGCTCATTTTGTCGAAATAGGTCCAAGTTACCTCGAGGATCACGTCGCTTGGCAGAGGGATTGCCGCTGCAGTGACCATTTCAAGATAGCGCCTTACTGTTGTGGCATGGCCTTCATGAATAGCTGTGAGCAGCACGCTTGGCCCTTCAATAAAAAAATGTTCAGTGATTAAGTGTTTTTTTTCGGTCAAAGATAGGTCAGAATCCAAGATTGTTTGTACATAGAGCTCCAACATCTCCGTTTTTGCTAAGAGGAACATGGTGGGTAGAGCGAAGCTGCCATTACCATCATCAGCTGACAAGATTTGCATTTTAATTTGAGGGGCTAAGCTCGAATTTAAGATCGTGATTAAATAGTGCTTCACAGTTTCGGTGTAGTCTCCGGTGAGCAAAGCCCTGTAGAGAACGGGAAAGTTTTCATGGTCGTTGGAGCTTAGCAAGGCTACTTTAGTTTCTTTAGAAAGCTCAGAATTGATAATTGCTTGAATGTAAGTTTTTATTGCCTCAACGCAATTGTCATTGAGAAGCGCGCTATGGAGGGCCGAGTATCCGTTTGCATCTCTGCACAGGAGACGAGTTTTTTTCTGTGCTTCTGTCCAAGTAGGGTGATTTAAACCTAAAAACGGCATTTGGCAGATGATCGCAGCCTAAAGCAGCTAATATTTAACCACCTATTTTCGGTTAATTTGTCAGATTTTTTTGTCCTATGCAGGCGCTGTTAAAAAATTAGGCGGCTTG
>JAJZUD010000019.1 GCA_021848625.1 Pseudomonadota bacterium | reverse complement strand
CAAAGTCAAAACTCACTTTAAATAAAATCAAATACTTAACAAGATCTTAAAATAACCAAAATGCTGATATGTGCGATTGTGAGCGGTTTTTATGCTGTATTTGTCAAAGTTGGGCATACACTGGAACCGTTCCGTGTAAAATATCGCAACACAATTGAAAAATGGATGCCATCTAAACCAACGCAGCGAATCAAAGGGTCAAACTTGACAATGTTTGCCAGAATCTTCTGATAGGCATCACTATTTTGAAAGACATCAATAAACTCTGCACGATTACTGCTTTTCCAGAATGGGGAAATAAATTGGAAATTCTCAGCCAGCATTGCCGTATTCAACTTTCCTGTAACAACCCAGATTTCAGTGTCTTCAATAATTTGCTCAATGCTGCGCGTCATTTTAATCCCCCTTTATGTTAACCTCACTACAATAGCTTTTCTTAAGAATCAATGCAAACACCCCCGCTCCTCCAACTAAAATACAGTAGACCAATGGCAACAAAATCACTGCGCTGATATGCACAAACCCCAAAGCCAGAACGATCAATGTAGTGAGCCCCATATTGATAAAACTCATCATGGCTGAGGCATTCGATTTATCCTCAATTTTAGATGTTGCAATGCCTGAAGCATTCGCATAAATAAACCCAAGCCCAATATAGATAATCAGCAACGGCAGGAATAAAAATAGCGCCATGAATACACCACTCAAAAAGGCAGCTGCCATGATCAAGACCCCCACCAACATGACACCGATGCCCATTGCAATGGCCTTCATCGGCGAAATGCTTTGACTCAAATGCGCAGAAAGCTGTGAACCGGCAATTACCCCAAGCACAGGCAAGAGATTCCATAGTCCATATTGCGCGGGATTCAAGCCAATGGTTTGCATCGCAATAAACGGCGCCAAACTTGCAAAAACATATACAAATGAAGTTGCCGAACCCATCAACAAAGCCGCAACAGGCAGCTCAATCCGTGCCAAGGTCGCACTGTATTTCGCCCAGATCTTGCTAGGCTTTAATGCATTGTGATCTAGTGACTTTGCTGTCTCTGACATTCGCATCGTTAAAGCCAATACCGCCAAGCCATAAACTGCCATAAAATAAAACGTCGACATCCAAGCAAAATGTTCCACTAAAAAACCGCCAATCGCCACACCCAATGCAGGTGTAATCGCAAAGGCAATCATTAAGTGCGAAATGATTTTACGTGATTCCTCCTGCGTATAGGCATCTGCCACTAAGGTAAAGCTCATCTTCAACCCCACACTGGCACCCAGCGCCATAAACAGCCGTGCCAAAACCAGCAACCAAAAGGCATGCAAAGGTGCTGCGATCACACAGAGCAATGAGGCGATAATCTCTAAGCCAATACCAATGTACAAAGCAATCTTGCGCCCAAAACGATTCGCCAGCGGCCCATACAGCAATTGCCCCACCGCGTACCCTACCAAAAACAGGGTGATAGTTAAGCTTGCCGTCTTGGCACTGACATTAAAAAATCCAGCAATCTCAAGCAATGCGGGCGTGAAAGCAACTGCCGTAATCGACCCAAATGAGATCAACAAAAATAAAAGTAAAAACGAAGGCTTCTTGGCTATCATGATTTTATCCCCTTTATGAATAAACAGCTTATCAAATTCCACTGTAAAAACCAGGCCCTGTGTTATAAGAAACACTGGGACTTCTTGGACGAGGGACCCCGCCTTGATCCAATATTCTGCCCTGCCGCTCTGCTATACGATTACAGAAGAGACTCACAAGACAAGCCAGCGAGGCGATGGCCATGATCACAGCCCCTGCGGTCACTTCTTTTGGAATATGCTGATGCTCTCCTGCTGCAATGAGGATGCCTCCCCCGACCAAACCACCGATAGCAAGATACATGAATAGTCTGTTGGCACAACAAGCCCGTCTTGCCACGATCTCGGCGCCATCGATTCGAGCCAATCTGCTTTCAACTTCTTCTCTAAAAAAAGGCGCAACTGTGGGTATTAGTCCCTGTAAGGCATGGCGAGTATGCACGGTGGTTAGAGTGCTTCTTGCTTCCTGTAATAATTGTCGAGGAAGACTGGGCGCTGTCAGCGCCTTATGCCAAGTGTTTGAAACAGCTTGCAAACGAATGAAATCTCTCATTGGCAAAAATTCAGCAATCTTGAGACAGATATCATCTGAGAGTTCAGGCCTGACCTGAACAATGGCCTCTGCCCGGTCGGCATCCGTTAATAAAGGTTGTTGATAGGCTTGCATAGTGAGCTCCTTTTTTATTTTTAATCTTGTTGAGCATCATTATAAGTGCTATTATAAGTAAATAAAATTGATATTTAATTCATATATAGTTACCAAAGGTTAATAATGAGCACCATTAAACAATTAGAAATCTTCGTTAAGGTCATTGAATGTAATGGCGTGATTCGGGCTGCCAATGCGCTACATCTCACCCCACCTGCCGTGACCAAACAAATCAAAACCATGGAGGCTCACCTCGGCATTGCGTTGTTCAATCGAATCGGGCGCAAATTGGTACTGACTGAAATAGGCCAGGTGTATTATCAGGAGGCGACCCAAGCCCTACACAATCTCAAGCGATTAGAAACTTTAATTAAAACCGGTAAAAAGGAAGTCTCTGGCATTTTGAAGGTTCGCTCCTCGCAGTTCTTTGCGCATCAGCGTTTATTACCGCAGCTCCCGCAATTTTTGGAGCGCTATCCCAAACTCCAATTGAATCTGGAACTGCAGGAGTCTTCTGCTGATTTTGTGACAGATAAAGTCGATGTACTTTATGGCGTCTCAATTCCAGGTCAAGCCAATTGGGAACAAAAACAAATTGGCATCACGCGTTATGTGCTATGCGCAAGCCCAGACTACATCAAACGTTATGGGACTGTGAAGAATATCGCTGATCTACAAAACCACCGCTACCTCACCCATTCAGGCCGCAATCCAGATAATCTTATCCGCTTTAAAAACCAAGAAATCATCGTTTCACCCTACCTGTGGTTCAATAATTATGATGGCTTATTTGGCGCGGCTTTGCAGGATTTGGGTTTAATTTGGGTCCATTATCCCGCAGTAGAAAAACTTTTACAAACGGGCAAGATGATTGAATTGCTTCCCAATGAAGCACCACCTGCTCAACCCATTTATCTACAATACTTACACGGCGAATATATTGACCCTAAGATTCGCGCTTTTGTGGATTTTTTCTCTAATGAACCCAAATAAGTGTGCGGACATCCGCACCCATGGCAATCGGCACATCCGCAGCCGCATCTTTCACATCAATCGTGATCGGAAAGCGATAAGGATAGCGAATCCAATCCGTAGTCGGTGAAATATAGGGCAATGCAGGATCATTCGGACTGGCGTTCCGAGCGACAGCCCGCCCAAAACTTTGCACCGTGCCGTGATAAATATGCCAAGGGTCGCTCGATAATAACACCCATACCGATTGGCCTGGCCTCACTTGTGATAAGGCTGCTTCCTTATAATTGGCAATGACCTGCAATCCTTGATGCGAAACCAATCCAAATAACGACTCATTGGCTTTCACTTCTAATCCTGGATAAATGTAGAGATTATTAATATAGCCATCTCGGGGTGCAGCAACTTGAGTCAAACTTAAATTATATTGAGCCAAGTCCAAGGCGCTTTGATCACTGTCAATTTTTGCCGCCTGAACCTTTAACAATTCTTGCGCAGCTGCAACCTGCGTACGCAACGCCAATTGCTGCGCTTTGGCGTTTTGATAAGCCGTATCTTGATTGTCATAATCCTGCTTGGACACAATCTCCTGCTGCAGCAATTTTTGATAACGAGACAAGGTCGTTCCCGCAATTTGTAAACTGCGATCGGCGACCGTCAATTGATTTTTGAGATTCACCAACTGGACTTGAGTTGCAATACGTGAGGCCTGTGTCTGCGCCAAATTCGCTTTATCTTGATTTAAAGTTAATTGAAAAGGCGTGGGATCAATCTCAAACAGAGGATCCCCCGCTTTGACAAACTGATTATTCTGCACATAGACTTTAGCTAATGGCCCAGTCACCTGTGGCGCAACCGAAATAAAGTCCGTATTCACATAGGCATCATTGGAGTATAAAAACCAATTATGAAAGGCATAGCAAACCAGCAAAAATAAGGCCAGCACTGCCACTAACAAAGACCACTTTTTAGTACGCATCGAGAGTTTCATCCACTCACTTTAACGATTTTATGCTAGTATTGCAAACATGATGCCAATCTTAAAGCCAGTTGAAACACTTTTTCGAGACATTTTTTGCGATTTTAAGCAGCTCTCATTTGGTTCTGATCGCAGTGTCTTGTCAGTCAAAACGATCCTCTCCTGCCTGATCGCGTTGCTCATCGCCTGGGAGTTGAATATCACCGACCCCACCTGGGCCGCTTGGACTGCTTTTATCGTGATGCAATCCTCCCGGGGCGCGACTTTGGTTCAAACCGTTGAACGGATTGGCTCAACTATTGCCTGTCTTTTTATTGGGGTTTTACTGCTGAATTTATTTGGCGACAACGTTTTGCTGCTGGTTTTGTTTTCTATTCTTTTGCTGACCCTGGCTTTTTATTTCCTGGCTAAAAGTGCCGCCCCTTTTGTTTGGATGTATGGCCCACTGACTTTTCTGCTGGTGCTCTTCCAGACAGTAGGGTTTAGTCCCAGTCAAATTATGAATGTCGTGTATGATCGCGGCCTGGAAGTCATCATCGGAACATTATGTGGATTATTGGTCACGCTGTTATTTAAAACCCAAAAAACAGAGTCGATCCTCGAGAGCAATAATATTCAGTTATTAAAGCAGCTGAATCAATTGCAAAGAGATTGTTTGCGACTTTATCGTGACAATACGCCTACACCTGATTTTCTGGTCAAACTCACAGCGATACAAAATCTGGGTGAAGCACAAGTCCAACAACGCCGTTTTGTAAAGCAAGAAAACATCTTCAATACCCGCTCTAAAATCAACACTCAGCTGTTGGAACAAGTCTTATTTTTAAGCCAGGAAATTCTCGCTGACCTCTATTGGCGGCATACTTCAGAGGGCTTTGTCATCTTCCAGCATTTAAAACAGCCGCTGCAGCAACTTGAATCTTGCATCGATCAAGCGCTGCAACTCATGATCAATTTTATCGCAGATCCCGCTTCACATAAAGATCAATTCCATCAAGCCGTACAAGCCTGGCAGAATGCACTGACTGCCTTGATTACCCAATCATCGCAGTTTCGGGATACACATCCTCCTTTTTCAATCCCACTCGTCGACGAATGGTCTTATTTTTTAATGCGGCAAGAGGCTTTTTTACAGCTGATTCAAAACTTTCGCAATGAAGCACAAACCATGGAGGCCAAGATCCCCCAACAAGAATCACTGCGCCAGCGTTTTCGTTTCGATCGTTATTATTGGGAATACGGTTTGAAAACCAGTTTGATGGCTGTGCTCTTTCCTTTGCTTGGGCTCTATTTCAATCTTCCTGGTGTTGTGAACTTAAGCGTGGTTGTGGTGGTGACCCTGCAGTTTGACCTGAGCGTGACTCGACATAAGATTTTTTTACTCCTGGCTGGAGCCTGTTTTGGCGTCGGATTTGGATTAGGGTTGATTGCACTCAACCTGACCAGCATGTGGACAGAATTGCTTGGCATCGCCCTAATTGGCTACTTGCTTGCCTATGCCAAGCACGGGCCTGACAGTTATAATTTTGCAGGTTGGCTGGCTGCGTACCTCTTTTTTTCAACCGTGACAGGAAGCCTCTCACCCATTTTAGACTGGCGTAATTCCATCATTGGCTTAGGCGAAATTATAGCCGCTGCGTTTTTTATGTTGGCCATCCTTATTTGGATCTGGCCCTTTGCAGACAAGCAGGTATTAGCGCATTTCCGCGCTCAATTGAACTGGTATCAACGCCTGATTCAAACTGTCTCAGACACCCCCTTATTTTATCGGGAAATTTACCTTTTTAGACAACAAATTAAAAGCCTCGATGCCTTTAATTGGGCCAATCCCCAGTTTAAAGATCAACTGAAACCAGAAATTGCGTCCTGGTTCAGAATCTATCATAGCCTGTCTGCCCTGCGTCTCTCCATTCAAAACCTGGACTTATCTCATTACGAGCCAGAACTGCGTGAATTTATCGGGCAGATCTTAAAATTGGAACCTTCTTCTCAGCAAGAATTAGCCCAGCTGCATCAAGCCATTGAGGCTTATCGATATCATTTGAGACAACGTTATCTTGCGGGTGAAATTTTCCCCTTTTACGAAGGCATCAAAACAGTCTATTTGCTGTCGATTGCGAGCCATCTTGCAGAAGATCGATCACAATTACTTCTGTGATATTGAAGGATTAAGTCGCTTAAGCCTGTACAAACAATGTGGCAAATTAGCATGCACAAAATCCTTTTCATACTCAAAGCCCAATTTTTGCATCACCCGCAAAGACTGACGATTGGTGGTCATCGTAAAGCAAAACAGGCTCTCAAGCCCAAGACTTTTAAAAGCATGCTGGATAGCGTAACGTCCAATTTCTGGCGCATAGCCTTTGCCCCATGAATCTTTGGCCAGCGAATAGGTTAATTCAATCACAGGCTTGCCCTCGACAGTAGTATGATTCAAGCCACCTTCACCGACAAAACGATGATTTTCTTTTTCAAACCAGACAAAAGGCCCAAAGCCATATTGATCCCAATAAGCCGTATCACGCATGAGAATTTTCTGGATGTATTCATCACTCAGCTTCACTCCAAAGCATTTCACAAAATCAGGATCTTGGAACATTTGACGATAAATCTCAAAACAACCCAGCTGAGGAATGTAGCCGTACAAGCGCTCTGTTTCAACATCGGGCTGATGCACCTTAAAATCAAAATAAGCTTCTTGATCCATCACGCGACAAAAATCAGTTTTGGCGATGGCATAGCTCAGCGTATTGTCGTGCTGCTTTGCCAGCTCTAGCTTGTGCGCCTCATAGGCTTTGGCTTTTTCAGAATGCGCCCGCAAATAATCGCGGAATAAAATATGCTTGGCCCACCAGGCAGATGGATGATTTACCATATGAATCTGATGCGTCCGCTGCCCTGCTTCATTATTTTTGAAAAAATAGCAGCGATGGGGAAATTCAGCCTCAAAGGCAGGATTGTATTGATAACCCAAGGACTCCACTTTGGAAATCAAACGGGCTTTATGTTGGCTCAAGTTAGGGATCCCAATCAAAATATCAATCACAGGTTTGGCTGCAATATCGGGAATCGCTGTGCTGCCGATATGTTCAATCTGGCAAGGGCAATTTAATACCTGTTCTAGTCTGATTTTCTCGGCTGCAAACTGTTTAGGCCAGCTGGGATCAGAAGGTTCTAAAATAATCACTTCGCCTCCTCCAGCTGAAAGCGCGACACATAACGCCCCTCATGAAAGACCTTTTCCAGGAACATCGCTTTAGGCCGCACCCAGACTTGCTGATCGCCGAATTCTTCACAATCATACAAAGCCTTGTAGACAATCATTTCCTCATAGCTTTCGCTGTCTTTGGCAAAACCAATGACTTCATACAAATGACCCCGTTTGTAATGACGATAAATTCCGTTCAGCATCGCCGGATTCCTGTGTTAAATTAGCTGTAAGACTCAGCGCATTTTATCTAAAAAAGCGGACAAAGACACTGAACGCGATACGCAGATTTGAATTGCCAAGCACGCTGATCATTCTTATACTGTAACCCTGAAAATTTCTGCCTTCATAGGGTTTTCAAATGACTGACTCTCTTGCGTTACATTATCAACAACAGTTGGCACTACACGACGTTCGTTTTGAAAAAATTGAACATGATGATGCCCTCGTCGCCATTGTCTACAAGCTGACAGAAAAGAATGGCAAGCAACTGATTCTGAAGGTATGCCCTCGTACGCCTGATTATTTGCGGGAGGCTTATTTTCTAAAACATTTTGAAACACAATTGCCAGTGCCGAAAATCATTCATTTGATCCCACCTGAAGCGGAATACCCTGCTGCAGTTTTAATGGAATGTATTCCCGGAAACATCTTGAAAGCCTCAGAGTTTAGCAATTCTCTTGCTGAAGAAGCAGGTGAAATACTGGCACGTATTCACCTCAATAGCACTTCTGGCTATGGAGATCTGATTGATCCAAACAGTTTGGCCTCAGATCCAGAAAAATCCTTCGGCCTAAAATTTGACGAATCCTTAATGGAATGCGAAGGGCATCTTCCTTCCGGTCTTTTAGCTCAATGCCGTCATTATTATCAAAATCATTGCTCTTTACTTTCTTTAGCCGATGGCCCCTGTATCACTCATCGAGACTTTCGCCCTGGCAATCTTTTGGCTGAAAACAATCATCTGACAGGCATTATTGACTGGGCCTCGGCACGGGCCAGTTTTGCAGAGGAAGATCTTTGTTATCTGGAACACAACCTTTGGGTGACTGCTCCACAAAGCAAACCCAGCTTCTTAAGGGGATATGCACATGTGCGGCCCTTACCCAATTACCTACAACTCATGCCTTTTCTACAAATCAGTAAGGCTCTGGCGACCATTGGATTTTTGGTGAAACAGGGCACCTGGGATAATCAGCAGTCTAACCTCTATCGACGCAATAGGGAATTTATCGATCTCTTTGAATGGATGAAGTAGTTAGCCTTCCACAACCTCGTCTACCCTCATTTTCCACCTTTAACTAAATTTTTAAATACCTTGCTCAAACTATTGCCTCAACTCTTTCGCCTCATTCAGAATTTGATGTACCGTCCGCTTGGCTTGCTCTACCCCAACAGGATGAGTATGCAAATAATAGGGAATAAAAATCAGTGCTTGAGATAACGCATGCCCGCGCCCCCTTGCCCAAGTCGCATCATCAACACCCAATTCTTTTCGAAAAACCTCACGACTTTCTGCAGGCAGCAGATTCCAAGCAATCATGAGATCGCAAGCAGGATCTCCCACACTGAGCCCGCTGAAATCAATCACTGCATTAAGACGGCCTTGATGAATCAAAATATTCCCTGACAATAAATCACCATGAAGCCAGACGGGCTTTTGATTCCAGTCATCTGCTTGCAATGCTTCATCCCAAAGTGCAGTGACCGCCTTCGCATCAAACATTGTTTTTAAAGCAGCAATCGCTTCACGGGCTTCTGCATCCTTACAAACCAAAGGCGTACCTCGAAGATTGTGATGAATCGCTAATGGACCACCTGTTGTATCAATTTTTTGCAAAGCTTTCAAAAATTGAGCCAGATCTTTAGCAAGCTGATCGAAGTCAGCAATTTCAGCTGTCAGTACATCTTTACCTTCCAACCAACTGTAGACCGACCAATGAAACGGATAATTCTCGCTGGGCATGCCTTTTCCCAACGGAGAGGGAATCTTGGATGGTAAATGCGGCGCGAGCTTCGGCAACCAGCGCTGTTCTTTTTCAATATCTGAAGCAGCATTCGGAATACGAGGTAATCGCACACACATTTCAGTGCCGAGATTGAAGATGATATTATCTGTTCCAACGGGTTTGACCTGCGTCAAGGACAGATCCGCCCATTGTGGAAATTGAGATGCAAGCAGCCCTCTAACAAGCTGTTCATCTATATGGACTTCATTTACATGTAGTTTCATGAACTTCCCCACCCACTAAAACCTGCTCATCTTCAACAAGAGAAACATAAATACGACTTGGCTCACCCATTGTATCACCTTGATCAATCACGAAATCTTTTTGGGTAGGATGAGGCAACACAGAAATTAAAGTACCTGCCGCAACGCCTGTCGCAGCGTCTTCATTCCAGCCGCCTTTTGGATTGAAACCTCTTGCAATAAAATCAACCCCTGACGGCACATCCGCGCTGTAGACATACAGGCCGTTAATCTGATGTTCAATACTCCATTTTTTGATGAAATCAAAATCAGGCTGCAAATGATTGAGGATCTCGGCATTTTTGATTGGCACAACTAATTTTGGACTGCCCAGACTTGCAGCCACATAGGGGAGGTTGGAATCCAGTTGATCTGCATCGATATGCAGCATTTTGGCAATTATCATTGCATCAGGCTTGACGGCTAAAATCTCCGCCTGAGGCATGAACACCTGCACTCGATCGCCCTGCTTCATCATTTGCAGAATTTGCCCTGAGCGTATTTTTACTTTGATTATATCAGTCTTTCGCAATTGCATGAGACATTTTGCTGCTGCCAATGCACCGTGAAGACATAGGACACTTTCACTTGTGGGATAAAAAAATCGAAGTGCTCGGATTTCAGCCTTCGTATTTTCAATAAAAACAGTCACAGGAAGATTCAGTTTTGATGCCAGAGCTTGTTTTTCGAAATCATCGCCTGCAAAATCCTGAACAATCGCCGCCAGATTTCCTGATCGAGAATCGCCTCTGCAGAAACAGATATAGGTATGGGTCTTCATCATTTAATATCCAATGCTTCCTCAAATGCAGGACACCACTCTTGGCAGCCTTATTTTGCAATACAGTTTGATCTCCATGTATTATATACTGGAAGCAACATCAGCTAAAGCGCTAAAACGAAGGGCCCTAATCTATGACAACGCTCACGCCAGACCAACTCAGTCTTTATTTCAAAAGAATCGGCGGGGTTGCAAATAGGACTCCATCCGAATCCTTACTGAGAGAGCTGGTTTGGAAACACGCGCTCCATATTCCTTTTGATGCACTCGCTATTCATTTTGGTGAAAAGCCGCGAGTTGAAACCATTGACGCCATTTTTGATAAACTCGTCACCCGTCATCGCGGCGGATGGTGTTATGAAATGAATGGCCTCTTTTTTTATGTTTTGAAAAGTTTAGGTTTTGAAGTCGCTTTTCATCTGGCTTCCGTCTTTGAAAAAACCTGGCGCCCGCCTACACATGCCCTACTCACGACCCAAATCGGGGACAGGATATTTCTAACCGATGTCGGTTTTGGTAATCTCGCTTTGAGTGAACCTATTGAACTGACACCAGACTCTGGTATCAAAGTCATGCCACACGGCCTGCATTATCAATTAACACAGACGGCTCCAAACGAATATCTTTACAGCGCAGGATTTGATGATGACTTACGCCCTCAATATCGATTTTCACTTTCGGGAAAACCCCTTTCCCTGGAAGATTTTGTTCAACATAATGAATTTTTTTCGAGTCAAAAAGAATCCCCTTTTACGCAAGATGCAGTGATTAAAATTGTCACGCCCAATGGGTTTAGAAAACTGATCAACCATCAATTGACTGAATATGAAAATATTCAAGGCAAGCTCCAAAGTACCCACAAACAAATACTGGAAACTGACGAAGATTACAGAAAGATACTTAAGGAAAAGTTTGGCGTAACCATCCCTCAACATCTTCAGCCTAGCTCACCGTTGACCGGCAATGTGCCTGCGATTCAATTTTCTTTAAAATGATACTGCAAATCACCCCAAGCCAGGCCCCAGCCAATACATCACTCAAAAAATGATAATCAAAAGTGATCATTGCTAATCCTTCCAAACAAGCCAAAGTGATGCATAAAATCAAAGCTCGCCGATACATGAGCCCAATGGGAACAAGTGTTGCAAAAGCGATGGCTGTGTGCCCAGAGGGAAAAGAACCCGTGATATCACTGCCTGCAAAAACAGCGCCTTTAAACCACTGAAAGCCATAGGCATGATTGCCAATCCAGGAAGGATTATTATGAATCCAAGTCAGCGGCCAATATCGGCTAAACACCCATTTCAATTCATTCTTGAGGACAAAACAAAATAGCACGGTGAGGCAGACTAAGATTAAGGTATCGCGTGCTTTGCCTGGCCTGATAAGCGGACTGATCAGCAATAAGAGCGGCGAGAGCGCCGTCACAACCGGTGGCCATTCGACAATGCTTTGCAGAAAGACAATATGAGAAGGAATCTGGTGATAATAAACCCATTCACAGAGGGGCCGATCCACAAAGAAATAAGCAACTACAATACCAATTAACATACTCATACTAAAAATCAAGATGCTGCGTTGGTTTATTTTCACTTTTCCTTTACTCCTTGCTTAGCCAACTTGATTGCTTGATTGGGCTCATCAAAATCAATTAATGCAATTTGCACCTTAATTTTATCTGTCATAAACGCTACACAGGGTTTGATGAATGTTTTGAGATCTTCCCAATATTCATTTTCTAATCCCAGGCAAATGGACTTGGCTCGCTTCATGACGGGTTGATACACGGAAGGTAAATGATTGATCACCCAATCTGCTGCAGCGGGTTTAGAACGGATTTCCTTGGTGGCCAAAGTACTCCAGGTGCGCGCATAAGTCAGTAAAATATTGCGCGTATCGTCCTCAAGATCTGCATTCAGTCGATCTAAATCATGAATCAAAACCTGAATATAATCACGATAAGGAATGGAAGCCAATAGCTGCACAGGTTCTGGGCCTAACAAAGTCTGACTCTTTAACAAAACCTGAGTCACAATAAGCGCGAGATCAGGCATTTCTTTTGTCAGTGAAGGCTCAAGAACACCCTTCTCAAATTCATCGCGTAACCATTCACCATATTGAAAATCAAAGTGGGGAGGATAACGCCAGGGGTTCACCTCTGACCTCTCAACAATCGTCACTTCAAGAGGCCGCTTTGGACCTTTCATGTAAAGGCCAGAGATTTCCAAAAGACTCGCAATCAGTTTCTTTTTTTCCTCTGGAGTTGTGGTACGGCGAGTGACGACGAATAAATCAATATCACTGTATTTTTGTAGGCCACCCACCAGCGATGAGCCATATAAATAAACGCCTAAAAGATCTGGGCCTAAAATCGTTTTCAATAACTCCAAACAAGCTTGAAGTTGCTGCTGCACTTCATGTTCCGCAGTAGAACACAAATCAGCGAACATCCAGCAAACATTTTTTGACGGTGATTCAATTATCTGAAATCCAGCCTTTTCATAAGCCCGAATCGCTGCTGCATTTTTGATATCAGGATCAACCAAACAATGCGCAAAAAAGGGCTTTACTTTTTCCTGCAAGAATTTCTGCAGGATAAGCAGTGCAAAGCCTTTTTGCAAAAAGCCTGGCTCGCCAATATAAAAATCCAATGCTGCCAGTGATTGCGGTAAAGCCTTTGCATCCAACGGTACATCAGGCTCAAAATCCCAAGCATTATAAAATTGCACATAAGCCATGGGCACTTCGTCGATCAATACCAAATAGGCGTGAATCGGTTTTTTGATATCCTGATCCAGCTTGTATCCTTTGGTGTAGGAAGTATATTTTTGTCTGACTCTTTCCTCTGTCCAATGCACCTCTTTATCCCACCAAGCTTTAACATGCGGCTCTTCCAACCATTTCAGCAATAACGGGAAATCGGTTTCTGCAAGCGATCGAAAGCGAATATCAGGCATGCTTCACCATCCACAATACCAAATCATCATCGATTTGGCAGGTTTTGCCATATTCAAGCGGTGCATGGTATGAGGTTGCACCTTCACCATTTGGAATGTAGCCTTCTTTGACATACAGAATTTGCGCTACAGCATAATCACGCGTCAGCCCCACACCTAAACCTACTGTTTTACTGCGTTCAAACACAAATTTTTCCGCAGCTTGCAACAGTGCCTTGCCAAAGCCATTTCCTCTTTCAGCGGGAAATACGTTCAGATCTTTAATCTCTGGAATATGGCGTTCTTGAAAATAGGGATGGTCTGATTCCCACAAAACCGTCACATAACCGACAGGCAACCCATCTACTTTGGCAACCAGATTGGTACGGATCCCTTGCGTTGCTTCGGCAATGTAGGTCTCAAACTGAGACAGGGGTTTGTGCCAACCTAGATTTTTGAAATAGTCGGCAAAAAACGTTGCATCTTGCTGAGTCATTTCTTTTTCAATCACGACGTCTTCATTTTTCATCAAGCTGCCTCACCATCAAAATCTCATCATAAAATTGTTCACTGACTTTTAAAGCGCGCGGCTCAATTCCAATCTGCACAAATCCATGATGCTGATATAATTGCAGGGCTGAAGTATTGCCAACGACCACCGCACAATACAACTGCAAGACCTTCGTGTCGGCATGTTCGATGACTTTTGCAATCAGTTTGTTTGCCAGACCCAGGCCACGACATCGAGACTTGATGTAAACACCAAATAAACCTGCCTTATGCTGTAACTTAACTTGCTGATGATAGAAAATCCCTGCAGTCCCAACCAGTTCGCCGCCTTGAAACACACCAAAAACATCGCTATTTTTCAGGGAATCTTGCCAACTTTCGTCACTGCGCGAAATCTCCTCCTCAAAAGAAGAACCAAAGGCTTCAGGCACTTTTTCCAATGCTTCCAAGCGAATTGCTTTCCAGAGCAGCCAATCTTCTGATGTCAGTTGTCGGATCATCATTTAGCTCCATCGGCATGAAGTAATGCATACAGATATGCATCATGGAAAATCCCATTATCCCAATAAATACGCTGCTTCAATAAACCTTCGCGCTCAGCACCGATTTTTTCAGCAACCCGTAAACTATTTGTGTTATGGGTAGCAATCAGCAATTCCAGGCGATGCAGTTTTATTTCACGAAATGCATATTCCACTGTCAGCAAACAGGCCGTACCAGCCAAGCCCTTGCCACGCTCACTTTCACGAATAAAATACCCTGTCTGTGCCAAACGATTGGCTTGATCCACTCGAATAATACTGGTCGTGCCCAGCAAGCGCTTTGAATCAGCATCATAAACCACAAAATGATATTCACTGCCTTTTTCACGCGCAACCTGACCATGTTCAATCCAACCTCTGGCATCCTCAATCGTATAACCTGGACGGCACCAACCCTGGACTGGATAAGTGCTTTCAATAGACTCTTGCACCATTTCAAATAAAGCTTCTGTGTCCGCTAATTCTGAAAATTTAATCGCTATGTTGCTCATATCAATGCCTCCGCGCACTGAATCCATATTTGATCATTCGTCCCACCATCTTCAATTTGCCAATAAGCTGCCAAAATCGCCTGCACCATTGACCAATTCTGAATCCGCTTACGATCGAAACCTGTTTCAGCAGCAATTTGATCCAGGCGTCGATTCAGAAAGCGCGCTAGTCCTGACATGCCTTTGATCTTGAGCACCGGGTTACGAATTAAAGCACCAAATTCATATTCTCGCTCACCAATTAAACCCTTTGGATCAATCGCCAAATAAGGCGCTCGGTTGCTCGAGAGAATATTATCATGATGTAAATCGCCATGCAGTAAAACCAGCTCTCCCATTGAAGCACATAACTCTTTTGAAAGGCCTATGCTGTAATCCATTAAACGCTTACTGATCCGCTCTTTGGCACACAGATCATGTTGCATTAGGTTTAAACCTTCCAGCCAATTTTCAATTCTGGGAAATGCCATCTCTTTGCCAATCGGTTTCCAGAGCTTTTGCATCACTTGAATGGCCTGATTTGTTGCTACTTCATCATCCTCCAATTCAGTTAATACGCCCCCTGGCTGACAGGCTTCCATCAACAACCAGCCTTGCTCTGCATCACTGGCAATCAAACGCACGCAGCCTGAACCATTATAATATTGCAAGGCTGCAATTTCGGTTGGCATTTCTTTGTGAGGCATCCCACATTTAAATACCAATGCCTCGCCACTTGCTGAAATCGCTGGCGTCACGTAGTGGTAAGTCAAATTAATAAAAGGAGCGCCTAGCTGAATGGCTAATTGTTTCTCCATGCTTTTTAAAAAAGCAGGCAAGGTTGCAAGCCAGTTTTTATCCAGCATCCCAGCCCTCCAAATAAGTAAGGATCTGGTTTTCATTAATCCCTGCCACTGCATATTGCCAGATTTCACGGCTTAAACGCATAACAGGATTCGTTTCCAACATGCCTGCAGCACCATGCATGAGTCTTGCAAATAAGGCGCATTCTTCAGCAAATAATAAGGCTTTGGTTCGCAAAGCATAAGGATTTTCTGCTAGGCCATTTAACACTTCCTGATAAAGAGCTTGCCAGCCTGCTTCTAATTGGCCATGGCGTATCACAGCCTGATCTGAATTAAAATGCTTTCCTTGCTTAGATAATTTCAGCAAAGCTTTAGCGGCTCCAGTAAAATTGTACAAAGTGGGATGTTCACGCATAATATCAGGGCCTTTGGGGCGAATTGCTATAATTTCTTCATCTGCAATGAAATAGCGATCCAATGTGGCGCCCACTGTTTGCGTAGAATTATAAATCGCGGTGGTTTTAATTGCGGATGCCTGAACAGACAGCGCTTCGTCAAACGCAAAAAAGCCAAAATAATCCTGATCATCGACACAAAAGGCAATCAAAATACGATTTAAGAATCCATAACCTGTCACCCAAGGCAATTCACCTGATAACTCCCAGCCATTCGCTCTACGTTTTACACTTAAATTTTTACGTGAGGAGGAAACAGCAATTCCAACCCCCTCATTTTTTTGAGCAAGAGCTTGCAGAACCTGACTCACGCGCTTATCTGGCAACAGACGATTCAAGACATCAACTGTAAACTGATGCTGAGCTTGTAAAAACAATAGCGCCCCCGATGATCCCGCCATCGCAATATTATACCGAATCCATGCCTGCCGACCGCCACCTAGGCCACCACAAGATTCAGGAATCAGCAGGTGTAAGCCGCCTATTGCAACCAAGTCTTCATAGGCTTGCCTTAATAAATCTGGATCATGGTCTAACTGATAAGCCAAGGATTCATAACGCGTTAAAAGGGGCTCTAATTGTTCAAAAAAAGCTTCCATTTTCCCCATAGCCACTCTGCCCCTAAAAAGATACAATCCTATTATCGCATACTCATTTTTTAAGGAGCAAATGATCATGAGTAAAAAAGTAGTCCTCAAAAATCGATAAAAGCGATGAATGGACTTTCACCAGCAATAATCGAGTGGGCCCGCCAAGCTCTTTTATCTCAAGGTTATGCCATAAAAAATAGGATTCCTGAAAAAATACAGATTACTCCTTGGTCTCATGTTGTTCGTTTTGCAACATCAGGAGGCAGCGTTTATTTAAAGCACACACCAAAATTATTAGCGTTAGAAGCGCAGATCACTCAGATTTTGCATGATCAATTTCATGCCAGCGTCCCAATCGTGATTACAGCCAATGAGGAGTTCCATTATTTTTTGATGGAGGATGCCGGACAAACGCTGCGTGCGTATCTCAAAACCAACTTTCAGCCAGACTTTAACACCAACAATATTCTGTTTAATCCAGTCACCCAACAACTAATATTCATTGATTGGGGCGAAATCGTGATGAGCCATCCCTTTTTTGCTTTGCATAATTTTCTGCTTCAAGCCATTAAACATCATGATGTCAAAGAATCGGCTCCCCTCTATCAAAAACTACAAGAAGCTTGCTGTAAAAACTGGCTCGACTGTACCTCTAAAAATCAATTATTAGAAGCCTTCTCCTTGATCAAAAAGCTTTGGCCGATTTATTCTGGTTTGGCTTATCATCGCCTCATGATGGCCGTTGATACGCAAGCCTTAAAATCCATCTACGGCAATCGTCTCGCTGGATACTTGCGAAAGCTCATTCAAAACTCAATTTCCCGATGAATGCTAATCTCAAACTCATCGCATCAGGGCGGCAGAATCTCATCAAAATAATGCACTGCGTACTCTTGTGCACAATGAAAATCAAATGCTTTTTCAGACTCAAAGCGATCTACAAAGGTGAACTCGAGTGGATTTTCCATATTTTGATGGAGTTCATAACGGACACAGCCAGCCTCTTTGGTACTCTTCTTCATCAAATCAGCAAAGATGGTTTTAAACTCTAGCGGAAGCTAGAAATGGTGCCCGGGGCCGGAATCGAACCGGCACGGCCGTTTAATGGCCGAGGGATTTTAAGTCCCTTGTGTCTACCTGTTTCACCACCCGGGCGTGGAGGCTGGGGCCGGAATCGAACCGGCGTCTAAGGCTTTGCAGGCCTCTGCATAACCATTTTGCTACCCAGCCTGAAATAGCAAGGGGCCATTATACCCGCATTCGGCAACTGAAACAACTTCTTTTTAAAGCAAATTTGTGATACAATGTAGGCCGTTTTTCGTTTACAACAAAAGAGACTCTTATGAATTTACATGAATACCAAGCAAAACAGTTATTTCGGGAGTATGGATTGCCTGTTTCAAAAGGCTTTGCGGTCAAATCTGCAAAGGATGCCATCAAAGCAGCAATCGATATCGGCGGCCAGATGTGGGTCATCAAAGCGCAAGTGCATGCAGGCGGACGCGGCAAAGCAGGCGGCGTCAAATTAGTCAAAACTCATCAGGAAATCGAGGCTTTCTGTGATCGCTTATTGGGCACTCATTTAGTCACTTATCAAACCGATGCAAAAGGGCAGCCGGTTAACACCATTCTCGTTGAAAGCTGCACGGATATCGCTAAAGAGCTCTATCTCGGCGCTGTAATTGATCGCGCCTCACGTCGGATTGTCTTTATGGCCTCGACTGAAGGCGGGGTTGAAATTGAAGAAATTGCCAAAACGCATCCTGAAAAAATCCTCAAAGCCACCATTGATCCCCTTGTTGGACCACAACCTTACCAAGCACGTGAACTGGCTTTTGCTTTGGGATTGAATGACGTCCAAGTCGGCCAATTCACGAAAATTTTTATGGGCCTGGCCAAAATGTTTGAACACTTTGATTTTTCACTATTAGAAATTAACCCCCTTGTGATTACCACCGAAGGTAATTTGCATTGTTTAGATGGCAAAATCACCATCGATGATAACGCACTGTATCGCCATCCCCGCCTGACCGAAATGCGCGACCCCAGCCAAGAAGACGAACGAGAAGAGCTGGCACAACGCCACGGCATCAACTATGTCGCTTTAGATGGAGACATCGGTTGCATGGTAAATGGCGCAGGACTCGCTATGGCAACCATGGACATTATTAAACTATCAGGCGGAAGCCCCGCAAACTTCCTTGATGTAGGGGGCGGCGCCAACAAAGAACGCGTTATCGAAGCATTCAAACTCATTTTGTCTGATCCTGCGGTTAAAGCCGTTTTAGTCAATATTTTTGGAGGCATCGTCCGTTGCGATATGATTGCAGAGGGAATTATCGATGCAGTTGCTGAAGTGGGCATTCAAATCCCTGTTGTTGTGCGCTTGGAAGGCACTAACTCTGCTTTAGGCTCCAAGAAATTAGCTGAAAGCGGTCTCAATATTATCGCAGCCAAAAGTTTTACTGATGCAGCGCAACAAGTGGTTGCCGCCGCTAAAAAAGCGTAACAGAAGGATTTCATCATGAGTATTTTAATTAATGAACAAACTAAAGTCATTTGCCAAGGATTTACCGGCAAACAAGGGACTTTCCACTCCGAACAGGCCATCGCCTACGGCACTAAAATGGTGGGCGGCGTCACCCCAGGTAAAGGCGGTCAACGTCATTTGGATCTCCCCGTATTTAACACTGTGCGGGATGCGGTAGACCAAGTCCACCCTGATGCCAGCGTGATTTATGTGCCTGCGCCTTACTGCATGGACTCCATCATTGAGGCTGCAGATTGCGGCATCAAGCTCATTATCTGCATCACCGAGGGTATTCCCGTCATGGATATGCTGCGGGTGAAACGCTATGTTGAATTATCCGGCTCACGCCTCATCGGCCCTAACTGCCCTGGCGTGATTACCCCAGGTGCTTGTAAAATTGGGATTATGCCTGGATATATCCACCAAAAAGGCAAAGTTGGCATTGTCTCTCGTTCTGGCACTTTAACCTATGAAGCAGTTCATCAAACCACTGCCTTGGGCTTTGGCCAAAGTACCTGCGTTGGTATTGGAGGAGACCCCATCGCCGGCTCTAATTTTATTGACATCCTAACCCTCTTTCAAAATGACCCGCAAACTGAGGCCATCATCATGGTTGGTGAAATTGGCGGCTCTGCTGAAGAAGAAGCAGCTGAATTTATCAAGCATCACGTCACCAAACCGGTTGTGTCTTATATTGCGGGGGTCACGGCTCCCGCTGGTAAACGCATGGGCCACGCTGGCGCGATTATTGCTGGGGGCAAAGGAACAGCCGCGGAAAAATTTGCAGCCTTGCAAGCAGCTGGTGTCCACACAGTCCAATCTCCTGCGCAAATCGGTCAAGGGGTCAAAGAAATCACAGGATGGTAAGATGAAAATTGCGTCAAAGAATCTGCTGAATGGAACCCTCGCCGATGCCTTTGGTCATCGCGGCAACCAATTTAAGCATGGGATGCCCAGTCGCTCCTTTCATTTGAGTTGGTCAGAGTTACCTTCTGGCACAGTCTCTTTGGCGCTTTTTTTCGATGATATTGATGCGACCCCTGTTTGTGGTTTTTCTTGGATTCACTGGACGGTTGCCAATTTGGATCCTTCCTTAGGAGAGCTCCCTGAAAATGCAAGTGAAACACTAGGCTTATTGGAAGGCGTAAATAGCTGGGCCTCACCTCTTGCACCGGATTCTTGGCGACTTACCCGGGAACAAGCTACAGGCTATGGTGGGTGTGCCCCGCCTGACAAAGCCCATCTTTATCGTATTAAAGCCTATGCACTGGATTCAAACCTGCCATTAAAGCGGGGCTTTTTTGCTAATGAACTCTTCCACGCCATGGAGGGTCATATTCTTGCAGAAGCAGCTCTCAGCTTTTGGTATCCGGCAAAAAATTAAACAAACTGAATGTCTGAGTAACGCAAATTGGCTTGCCCAAAATCTTCCAGTAACAGGATTTGATATTGATCTTTGGTGGTTTGTACAGCCAGAGGCGTTGCAAGCAAAGGCCCCCATTCCGCAATATCCAGCACTGTTTTAGAAGCTGCAAAAATCGGCAATTTCTCCTGTTTTTTGATGCACTCAAACACCGCCTCCGCTTCGGGCGATGGCTCTTGCAAAAATTCCCCTTCTGCGTCTTGCAGCAAGCGTTTCACCATGGTTGGTGTTTTGACAGACATCCACCACAGCTTTTTCGCCTCATCAATCAGCAGAAAGTCCCCTTCCTCGTTGAAAAGGTAAATTTCCCGAATCGCTTTTTCATGCAGCAGCTTATTGAGTTTTTCCTGCAATTCCACATCTGTGAAATAAGAAAAAACCGCCGCAAAATGCTGCAGTAAATGTTCAGTTAAAAAGCGGGATTTTTCAATAAAAAATAAGGCCTGCATTCTTTCAATTTGCACCTGCAAATCTTCCATCACCTGCGCCTGACCCTTCATCACAAATTGGTCAATAATTCCTTCGTTAAATGCACTCACAGCCAAGCTTTGATCGGCCTCACCGGTCAACATAATCTTCTTTGCTGCAACTCCTTTCAACATTTTACAGGCAGTCAAACCATCCATGCCTGGCATATAATAATCAACCACGAGCGCAGAAATTTCTTCCGCACGCTTAGAATTATAAATGCGTTGATGCAACAGGGCGATTTCGGTATCTAAATGCACCTCTCCAACACCATGATGATGTGCTGAGGCAGCTTTTTGAACAAATTCAACAAATTCAGTCGGATTGTGAAAAGCAGTCACTTTGAAGCGGCTCTCCAACAACAACCCCATCCATTTCAACAAATGCACATCATCATCAACACAGACCACTGTCGTTGGATAAAAACAGCAGGAAAAATTAATTGACATGTCCAGATCCTCTCCTTCCTCATAATGCAAATTCTATACCAACCTACTTACTTCTACAAGCTCATGATAGAATCACTATTTTGGACTAATTTGCTCCAGCATGCACAAGATCAAACTAAAAGACTTCTTAAAACTAATCCTGCTTTATTGGCGCTCAAAAGACCCTAGTGTTAAGTTTTCACTCCTCTACTTTATTTTAAGTTTGGCCCTGGTGATTTTTGTGGTCTGGGCGAATATTATGGTGAACAATCTAAGTGGTCAGTTATTTGATGGTATTCAAAATTATGATCTCCATGTCATCTTACATGTGACTTTTATCCTCGTCATTATTTTTGTGCTCTATACTATTTTTGATGCCTATCAAAATTACTTTTATGGGCTCATGCAAATCCGTTGGCGCAACTGGTTAACAGCTCATTTTGTCGCAAGATGGATGGACTCGCATGCTTATTATGAAATCGAAACTTTTGGCCGCCCCATTGACAACGCAGATCAACGGATCAGCGAGGATATCAACCAGGTGATTAGCATTTTTTCTGGACTGACGTTGGGCTTGTTTAATGCGGTTTTATCCTTGGGCTCCTTTGCGGTGATTTTATGGAAATTGTCTACTCCGATTGAGATCCCTCTGCCTCACCATCATGGCTTTCTTCTACAAGGGGACATGCTTTGGTTTGCCCTGGTTTATAGCCTTGCCAATACCTACCTCACCTTTAAAATCGGCCGACCTTTAATTCACCTCTCTTTCTTACAACAACGCTTTGAAGCCTTCTTTCGTTATCACCTCATGCGTATCCGGGAAAACTGCGAACAAATTGCACTTTATAAGGCAGAAAAATTTGAACAAAAAGGCCTACAAGCCCAATTTAACAATATCATCAGCAATGTTATTTTAATTATCAAAAGACAGCGACTACTGGCATTATTCACCAATTTGGTTTCCTTGAGCGCTACTTTTGTGCCGACACTGCTTGCACTCCCCGGATATTTTGCGCACAAATACCAATTGGGGGGGATTACCCAAATTACCCGTGCTTTCTCTGTCGTGAATGATGCATTGGGATTTTTCATCTCAAACTATGTCCAAATTGCAGTCATTGCAGCCACTGCCGGACGGCTACAGCAGTTGAGCCAGGAAAGCGTGCGTGCTGAGACCCCACAAGTCTTACCTTATCCTGCTTTACAAACAGATTATCATCATGAGAATGTTTTGATTTTAAACGCGGTGTCCTTGTTCAAACCCGATCAACAGGCCCTGCTTGAAAACATCAATCTAGAACTAAAAGCAGGTGAACACACCCTGATCATGGGCCCCTCCGGAATGGGAAAAAGTACGTTGCTGCGCACCATTGCTGGTATCTGGCCTTTTGCGAGCGGTAAAATCACCAAACCAGAGACAAGCTTCTGGTTTGTCCCTCAAAAACCCTATCTTCCAGAAGGTACACTGCGAGACATTTTGGTTTTCCCAGATCCTTCGGCGTACGATGAAACCCATCTCATCAACGCGCTCACCGCAGTAAATTTAGGCTACCTGATCCCGCAATTAGGGGTGAGCGCCAATTATGCACAAAAACTGTCACTTGGTGAGCAACAACGTCTAGCCTTTGCCCGTTTGCTCATTCATCAACCCCACTGGATTTTGCTCGATGAGGCCACAAGCAGCCTGGATGAAACCGCCGAGATCCAGCTCTATCAGTTGCTGCAGCAAACGCTACCTGAGGCCACTTTGATTAGTGTGGGCCATCGCTCGACTTTAAAAGCCCTACACCAGCGCCAGTACTTGTTATCGTGATTCTTATAGCGGCTCCATTTTTAATTGTGCATCAATCAGCGTCAGTAAAGCCCAAGCGACTCTCTGTCGAATAACCCCCTTCACTTTTAACACCCTCTTATCCATGAAACCACTCTGCTGCCTTAAAATATCGCTCTGCTGCAGCGTGATCGCCTAGCTTTAATTCGGTCAATGCCGCGTTTTGAAAGGCCTCTGCTGCACATAAATTATCAGGATCATAGGCTGCTTTGAGGAAATAAGGCAAAGCCAAAGCAAATTGGTGTGTCTGATAAAGAAATACGCCATAATCATTCTGAATTTTAGGATCCTGAGGTGCGAGATGAATGGCCTGGTGATAAAATGCAGCCGCCTCCGGCACTTCATGAGCATTCAAATCATAAAAGCCCTCCCCCACCAAAACCAGTGCATCATGGGGTGCCAAGTTTTGCGCCTCCAAGAGGTGTGCCTTGGCCTCTTCCGGTTGATGCTGCTGCAAATTTAATACGGCAAGTTCAGTGTCAATTTCCGCCAGTTGCGTGGTATTGACCACAGGCTGATTACTGACACACCCAAGAAGCATAAAGCTCAGCAGGCTTATTTTCACTAATTTGCTAAACATATTTTATTGATCCAATCAAGCAATTTGTATTATTTTAGCACAGATTCTAAAAAGATCAATACAATCCCTTAAAAACACCCTATACCTTTTTTGTAGAGCACGCTATAATGACTAAAAATGCTGAGCCAAAAAATGACGCGAACCTTTAACATCCCCAATGCCTTGACGTGGTGTCGCATTATTCTGATCCCTTTTTTTCTTGTGATTTTTTATCTGCCTTTTCATTATGCCCGCCTCATCGCCGCTTTTCTGTTTTTACTCGCTGCAATCACGGATTGGTTAGATGGCTTTCTCGCGAGGCAACTCAAACAAACTTCCGCTTTTGGCGCTTTTTTGGACCCAGTTGCAGACAAGTTAATGGTCGCAACAGCGTTAATTTTATTAGTTTCGCAATACCCATCTCCCTGGATGGTCATTCCAGGTATCGTCGTTGTCTGCCGTGAAATTGTCATCTCCGCTCTGCGCGAATGGATGGCTGAAATCGGCAAACGCGCCGTAGTCAAAGTCTCTGCTATCGGCAAAATTAAAACAGTTGTCCAAATGGTCGCTTTACTGATTTTGATTTCACAACCCACGGGAATGAATAACCTAGTTATTTTTGGGTTGATTTTACTCTATATCGCAGTTGTCTTGACATTATGGTCTATGTTGATTTATCTTGGAGCTGCATGGAAAGTTTTACGTCATACTAATTTTTTATAACTAGAAAGGGTGGGTTATGCTAAAGAAAATTTCGTCTAAATGGGCCAGAATTTATCAAGCATTTTTCTTAATGGCTGTGGTGCCTGAGCTGTTTGCAGACAATAGCCAATCAATGCCTTGGGTTGGCCCCTTGCAGATGATTATGAATTCCATTTCTGGCCCTGTTGCTAAGATCATCGGCACGATTGCGATTATCATTGCGGGCTTTGGGATTGCATTTGGCGAATCAGGAAGTGGCGTCCGCCGTCTATTTCAAGTCGTCTTTGGCTTGGCCATTGCCTTTACTGCCGCTAGTATTGTCGCTACCGTCTTTCAACCTGGAACAGGGACGCCAAGCTGATGAGCACACCGGGCTATCAGATTACGATTCATAGCTCCCTGACCACCCCTTTGCTGGCCGCTGGAGCGCCACGGACCTTTACGCTGCTCAATGCTACTTTTGCTGCCGCAGTGACGCTGGGTTTGCACTCCTTTTACGCCCTGCCTATTTGTGCCATTGCACAGATTGTCATGGCCACCCTCACCAAAAAGGATGCCTATTGCGGCCCAGTTATTTTGCGCCATTTAAAACAAAAAAACTTCTATGGCGTCTAGCCTATGTTTAATCTCCGCGAGTACCAATCCTCCACCCATCGCTTAAGTGACTTATTGCCTTGGGCTGCATTGGTAGCCGAAGGCGTCATTCTCAACAAAGATGGTTCCTTTCAACGCACAATTGGCTTTCGCGGCCCAGATTTGGAATCCTCCACTCCCCCACAATTGGTTGCAGCCACAGCACGCCTCAACAATGCTTTGAAGCGCCTTGGATCAGGATGGGCCATGTTTATCGAAGCGCGCCGCAAAAAAGCGCTAGATTACCCAGAGGAAGGTCATTTTCCAGATCCAATTTCCTGGCTCTTAGATGCGGAAAGGCGCAGCAGCTTTGAAGAGGAAGGTCACCACTATGAAAGTGTGTACTATCTGACTTTTTTATATCTCCCCCCCAAAGAAACGGCGGCCAAGCTTTCACAGCTCTTTCTGCAAACCGGCGAAAAAAATTCCGAGCAAAACTATGCTAAATCTTTAGATTTTTTTGTCGTCACTGTCAACCGCCTGTTTGACATCTTAAAAGATTTTATGTTTGAAGCCTTTAAACTCGATGATGAGGCCACGTTGACCTACCTACATAGCACGATTTCGCACCGCTATCATCGCGTCCGTGTGCCTGAGGTTCCGGTCTATTTGGATGGAGTTTTAGCTGACAGTCCATTGACTGGTGGCTTAGAGCCTCAGCTCGGGAATCAATACCTAAAAACCTTATCAATCATGGGGTTTCCTGCAACTTCAGTCCCTGCCATTTTGGATCAACTTAACCATCTACCCTTGGAATATCGCTGGGTCACCCGCTTTCTCCCTCTGGATAAAATAGAAGCGGAAAAAGAAATTAAAAATTACCGCCGCAAGTGGTTTGCAAAACGCAAAGGCATGATGACCCTCCTCACCGAAACCATTTCCAAAAGTGAAAGTGCAATGGTGGATTCAGGCTCCATGCGTAAATCACAAGATGCAGATGAAGCTTTACAAGAGTTGGCCGATGATCATGTTTCCTTTGGCTATTACACAGCAACGGTGACCGTCTGGGATGAAAATTTGCAAGCTGCCAATGAAAAACTCCGCGAAGTAGAGCGTATTATCAATGGATTAGGGTTTGTGACCATGAACGAATCCATCAACGCAGTCGAAGCCTGGCTTTCCTCTCTCCCAGGACAAGTCTACGCGAATGTCCGCATGCCGCTGATTCACAGTTTAAATCTTGCCCATTTGGTGCCCTTCTCCGCGCTCTGGGCGGGCCCTGAACGTAATGAGCATCTGAAAGGCCCGGTTCTTATGTACGCGAAAACAGCAGGCAATACACCTTTTCGCTTTTCTAATTATGTCGGCGAT
>JAJZUD010000091.1 GCA_021848625.1 Pseudomonadota bacterium | reverse complement strand
TTTTGGGTGACCCTTCCTCTTCCGTTTACTGCCCATGCAATCCCTCTATCTTCGTCATTGCCGAGCATTATCGCATATTTTAAATTCCGCTAAACGCCGTTTTTAGGTTAAAATATAGTCAATATCTTCTGCTAAAGTCTGCGTCAGGTTCAGGCCCATTTTGAAAAACAAATTCAAGGGGGTGTGTACTGGGCCAAATTCTGGAGCAATGATTTCTTTTTTTGCTGTGGGGGTAATGGATGTTTTATCCGGAGCAGTCCATTTTTCAAGATGGTCAAAGCAGCAGAGTACACCCATTTGCATAGAAGGGCAGTAGGTGTCAATGTAATCAGGCGGCAGAAGGCTATCTAAGCGCAGCTGAGACAGATTGTATATATTTTTGGCGATAACGCGTGTGTGAACCAAGGTGCGATTGGGGTCATAAAATTTAATTGAATAGTAGCGCAGCCCATCCTTTTCTTTCAATTTAATCTTAAAGGCCATCATGTGGTTTTCTGTGGCGAACAAGAATTTTTTTTCTCCGCCTACAGCAAGATCCTGGCAGGCATGGCTGAGTGCAAGGCCTAGAGCATTATCGTGAATCACTGGTAAAGCATGGTAGCTGTCTGCATGTAAGCTTATGTTTTGCGTATCAAAAGCCCCTTCTTTTAAATAGGGATTGCTCAGGACTCCCTCTTGCGAAGCAAATTGTTTGCGGTAAGGATGAGTTTGATCAGCAGTTTTTTGATCAAGTAACCAAGCCCACGACAGGTGTCTGCAGCGAATCTCTTCATCGTCAATGTTTTTAAATTTACTATTGGTGTTGGTCTCACCTTCTTCTCCAGAAGTGTAGACAACCATATCTGGTGTGGCCAATTCAGCCACAACGAAGGGATGTTTTCTGCGTTTATGTTTGATGAGGGCTTTCATAAGAGAGCCTAATTTTTTTATTCTTATTATATTTTAATTATATATTAAATTATTAAAATTAGCAACATAATTTAAATTATAATAATTAAATTATGTTTTTTTGTGAGGTGATTGTGTTTAAGGCTGCCTGCGATGTTTCGGATTTGTTTTTTAATTGGTTGATTAATCTAATATCTTAATATTTGACACGAAAATAAAATAAGAATATTCTTAAAGAGTTCTTCAAAAAATAACAACAGAAAGGAGTTCCCTCATGAAAGACTCATACTTGTCAGCAGCAGTGATTTTCTTGATCCCCGTTTTGGGGGCAGTGTTGATGTGCGCTAATTTTGCGCGCCCAGTGCCCTTTCCCATGAATTTTGGGTTTCCAGCTTTGCCCCAAATGGATGCGCAGACAATGGCGGTCACAACCGCAACACCCACTGCGCCCCCTGCATTAAAAGTAGTAGCTTAAGCCACCTGTAACTTGCGCACTCTGGACGACATTGTTGTCGCTTAATGCAGTGGACGTCCAGCTGCCACCAGAGTTCCCCGCGATGTATTGACCTTGGATAAAGAGGTTGATGCTTTGGGTGATCATATATCCTGCGCCGAGATCTGCAATAAATTCAAAACTGCTATTCGTATTTGAGCCTTCAAGAACCGTTCCTGCAACTACTGCAGGGCTAGAATAACTTTGTTTTTGAAAAATATCAGCCATCCCTGCTTTGGCAAAAATATTGAATCCATTGGACCATAAGCTGCCAAAGGTTGCTAAAATTGCTGCGCCTTGTTGTGTAAAAGTGTCAGTTCCATCATTGCCATTGACGGGGTCATTATTGTAAGTTGCCTTGCCGTTGTAGAGATAATCTAGTTCTAGGCCGAGGGTCGTGAAACTATCAATTGCCCAACGGTAGCCTCCGCCAAAATTTCCAGCGATGCCGCCGTGGCTGTAAGAGCCCCCGGTCGTGGGTGAGTTTTGGTTGCTATTAGGGGTAAATAAATAACCATAACCTAAATCTCCGGTTAAATAAAAGCCATTGTTTGCCAGAATAGGATCGGCATGCAAGGCTGCAATGGAGAGGGAGCTCAAGGTCAGAACAGCAAGCGTCTTTTTCATCGTGTCTTTCTCCTTCGGTGAAGTGGGTTAACTTTTAGAAACAGAAGTTGAGGGAAGGCTAATCCAGTTAGGGTCATTTGCTGTTTGGGCTGCATTTTGGATGATTAACTCAGTGCCATCAGCTTGAGGGTATTTTTGCCACTCAGAGGAGTCATTCTGACTGGTTGTAGAAGAAAGTGTAATCGTTGTGGGGCTTGCGTTTTGCAGAGGCGCCCAAGGCTGTTGATAGCTCAATTCAACCGTTGCAATTTGTGGTGCATCATAAAAACGAGGGTCAATGGTAAAAGTAAAAATCGCTTGCCCGCCTGCGCCCATCGCTTTGCTGGTAGGGGGGTTATAACGATAATTTTCCAAGCTGAGTAAGTCATGATTGTAGCCAGTGACAAACCATTGATAACCCGTAGTTGCATTGGCTGGGAGGGTGATGTCAACAGTTTCTTGATTAGGGCTTAGGCGAATCACGGTTTTTTGGCTAGAGGTAGGCGCTGCAAAGAGCGTGCCGAGGCTGACGGCTAAAGCGAGGCCTAAGCTTATTTTTTTTAGCATTTATTTTGCTCCTTCAAAAGTTTTGTGAGGCATGCTTTCTATTCTAGCGGCGGATGTGATAATTGTGAAGTTCAATTTGCGTTGTAGCTCAGTAATCGTTGCTGCGCCGCCATAAGTTAATCCTGAGCGTAAGCCCCCAATGATGTCAGCGATAATGTCTTCTTCAGCTTCAGAGTAGGGTACAGCGGTCGCAACGCCTTCAGCCGTTTTCCAGCCTGGCATTTCCCCTAAAAAGTCTGCTTGGGCTTCTTTGCTCGCCATGCCACGATAGTATTTTACTTTGCGGCCATTTTCTTCAACTGGGCTGCCAGGAGTGGGGCGAGTACCTGCAAACATTCCACCCAGCATGACAAAATCAGCACCAAATGCTAAAGCTTTGACGATATCCCCAGGAGTGCGCATGCCCCCATCTGCGATAATCGAACGATCAACACGAGCGCATTCCCGTACTGAATACAGTGTGGGGACGCCAAATCCAGTCTTGATGCGTGTGCTACAGACCGAGCCTCCGCCAATCCCTACCTTAATAATGTCTGCTCCACAAGAAGCAAGATAATCGGCACCAGCGTAAGTGGCGACATTGCCTGCCATCAGGCAGGCGTCAGGGATCAAGCTGCGCACTGCTTTAATGGTCTGGCCCACATATTTGGCATGAGCATGGGCTACATCTAGGCAAAAATATTCTGCACCGGCATCTCTTAAGGCTTCAACACGTGCTAATTCGGTTTTAGAGCAACCAATCGAAACAAAAGTTTTATGTTTACAGCGTTTAAACTCACTGACATTCTCTGGGATGGTTAGAAAGCGGTGTAAGACTCCCATTCCGCCTTTTTCACCGATAAAGTTGGCCATGACGTGTTCAGTGATGGTATCCATATTAGCAGTGAAAATGGGCAGTTTAAGAGAAAGCTTTTTGGTCTTATCTGTCATGCTAATGTCCACCATGCGGCGTGACTCGTAGTGATTGTAGGAGGGGATGAGCAATATATCGTCAAAGGTAAAGGATTGTGTGTTAAAAGCCATAAGGATCACTCGTAGTTGTTAAAAAAGCAGTATAGCAAAAAAAATGAAAAACACCATCCTGCCAATTCTCTCTTCAAATTTAATGGCAAAAATAAATATAAAAATATATTTCATTATGTTGAAATAATAATTTTATAATGTATAATTAGCAAATAACAATAATAATGAATGGTGGCGCCATGTTGCATAGAGTGGGTGAGAAAGTTCAAGCTGTTGGGTATGCAGGAGCAGTGCTTGCAGGGGCAGGGGCCGTTATTGATGCCGTTTATCATGCGGTTAAACAAAATGATCCTGCGGGCTTTGCCTTGGTGACCTCTGCAGGCGCTTTGGGGGCAGTGGCGCAATTGGGGGGATCGATTTCTGGGGGTAAAACGCTTGAGAGAGCCACTGCAAGTGCCGCTGTGGTTTCGTTTGTAATCAGTACTGTGGCTCAATCTTTTGGGTACGATAATGTTGCAGTGATTGCCGGGGGAGTGGGGATGGCAACAGGTTACGCTGCTCAGTTGCTTCAAGGGAAGCGCAGCGAAACAGTGCGTCCTATGGAATTACCAGTAGTATCGCCTGCGCATTCAGGGGCTGTGGGTGATAGTCCTGCTGTCACGGATCAATCAACGCCCGTTTCTCCTTCTCCTTCTGCTTCATTACAGCCATTCTTGGATGTTACCCAAAGTAGAGCTGTGCATCTTCAATCAGTAGACGAGTTCGATCTGTAGTCATTGAGAGCCACTGTTTCTGCCTTGTCAAAAGACAAGCGAGTTTCTATAATGAGTCTTAAAATGATGAAGCGGGAAGGAAATGGCTTGGTTTAAAAAAGCGGCTGAGGGTATCCGCATGGATGCCCATTCCGGTGAGAAGAAGGGTGTTCCTGAAGGAGTGTGGCAAAAATGCCCCGCGTGTCATGCTGCCTTGTATAAGCCGGAATTAGAAAGTAACCTCCATGTGTGCCATCATTGCAATCACCATTTTAGAGTGGGTGTGCGTGAGCGTATTGATCAAATTTTGGATCCAGAAGAGCGTCAGGAAATAGGTGCAGATGTGGTGCCAGTTGATGCCTTGAATTTCGTTGACACCAAACCGTACCATGAGCGATTGGCTGCAGCACAATCTAAAACTGGGGAAAGCGATGCCCTCGTGACTATGAAAGGTCAGATTAACGGGATACGCGCTGTGGTTTGTGTGTTTGATTTTGAATTTTTAGGGGGTTCAATGGGCTCCGTAGTAGGCGAGCGATTTATTCGAGGGGTTCACTATGCTTTGGCTGAAAAACTTCCGTTGATTTGCTTCACTGCAAGTGGAGGGGCGCGTATGCAAGAGTCTCTATTCTCGCTGATGCAAATGGCCAAAATTAGTGCTGGTCTCGCAAAAATGAAGTCCGCGGGGTTGCCCTATCTTGTAGTATTGACTGATCCGACGACAGGGGGAGTGTCAGCAAGCCTTGCGATGTTGGGTGATTTACATATTGCTGAGCCTAAAGCCTTGATCTGTTTCGCGGGTCCTCGTGTCATCGAACAGACTGTGCGTGAAAAATTACCAGAGGGGTTTCAGCGGAGTGAGTTTCTTCAGGAAAAGGGCATGGTTGATCTGATTGTTGATCGACGTGAAATGAAGTCCAAGCTCACCCATCTTTTAGCGAAACTCTTGAAATTGCCCGGTTGAAAGAATCGCCAGAAGTGTTTAGAATGACTCTTTTCTTGCAACAAGAGTGATCATGCGTTTATCTCATTACCTGCTCGCTACGATT
>JAJZUD010000090.1 GCA_021848625.1 Pseudomonadota bacterium | reverse complement strand
AGAATACCCTGTACTTGATGTGATGGGAAAGAGGATTGTTAAGGGCTCGTGTTATTCCGATATTGCTGTTTAAAAATAACGGGTTATATAAAGGGGTGAGGTTTAAAAATCATCGGTATGTAGGGGATCCTATTAATGCTGTGAGGATTTTTAACGAAAAGGAAGTCGATGAGTTAATTTTATTGGATATCACGGCATCCTGTGAAAATAGAAAGCCTGATTTCGAATTCATTGCAGAAGTTGCCTCTGAATGTTTTATGCCACTTGTATATGGGGGTGGAATCAATTCGTTTGAAGATGTCCAGGTGCTTTTTTCACTTGGAGTTGAAAAAATTGCTTTGAATTCAGCAGGATTATCCACCCCTACGCTCATTACGGACATTGCCGAGGTTTTCGGTAGTCAAAGTGTTATTGTTGCAATTGATGTTAAAAGAAATTATTTTGGCCGTTATGAGGTTTACAGTCATAGTGGAACAAGAAAGACAGAATGGTCTCCTATTGAGTGGGCGAAAAAAGCACAGAGTTTGGGCGCTGGGGAGCTTCTTATTACAGCAATAGATCAAGAGGGTACGATGAGAGGATATGATATTGCTTTGGCACAAAGTATTAGCAAAGAGGTTTCTATCCCCATTATTTTGGCTGGGGGTGCAGCAAATTTAAATGATTTTAAAAAGGCGGTTGATGTGGGTGTTTCTGCTGTAGCAGCTGGAGCAATGTTTATTTTTTATGGGGAGCATAAAGCGGTTTTGATTCAATATCCTAGTCACGACAAAATAAAAGAAGTATTACACATATGACAAGTTCCTATTATCAGTGCTGTCAACGCTGCATCATGGATACCACGGCAGAAGACATTTATTTTGATGAAAATGGATGGTGTAACTATTGTGCAGATTTCCTGGCTCGCATGAAGGGCGGTGTTCTTGGTGAAGGGCAAAAAGAGTTGGCCTTACAGGATCTCATTGAGAAAATTAAAAATGATGGAAGGTCAAAGAAATATGACTGTGTGATTGGTTTAAGTGGCGGAGCAGATAGCAGTTACGTGTTGCACCTTGCCAAGCATTGGGGATTACGCCCATTGGCCGTGCACATGGATAATGGATGGAATAGCGAGCTTGCTCAAAACAATATTGAACATCTAGTGCGCAAGCTAGAGGTGGACTTATATGTACATGTCATTGATTGGAGGGAATACCGAAAATTGATGCAGGCGTTTTTTGATGCAGATGTGATCGATGTGGAGTTGCTCTATGACAACGCGATGCTTGCTGTGAATTATCAACTTGCAGCAAAGTATGGCGTGAAATATATCTTATCAGGCTGTAATTTAGCGACAGAGGGGATGAAAATCCCTAAAAACTGGAACTGGTTTAAACTCGATAAGCGTAATATTAAGGTACTGGCTGCACGAGGTCGCGTGCAGATTAAAAGTTTTCCCATCATCGGCCTTATCTCTTATCTTTATTACAGGGTGTTCAAAAAAATTCAATGGGTCCATGTCCTGGACTACGTCCATTATAATAAAGCAGAGAGCATGAGTTTATTGGGGAGGTTATATGGATTTAAATCATATCCATATAAACATTATGAATCCGTTTTCACGCGTTTTTATCAAGGTTATCTGTTGCCTCAAAAATTTGGAGTAGATAAACGTAAAGTACATTTATCTACTTTGATCATGAGTGGACAGATGGAGCGTGAGGTGGCACTGGTTAAAATGAAGGAAAATCCATACGACTCAATACAGGCCTTGGACCAGGATCGAGAATATTTTCTTAAAAAAATGAAATGGCGGTCAAGTGATTTGGATGCTTATTTGCAAAGGCCGGAGGTTCCTCATGATCACTACGCTTCCGAAGCAAGCTATGTAAAACAGTTAAAATTTCTCTGGAAAAGTTTAAGGGGTGGGGGCTAATAAAAGCGTGGTCAGTTGTAATAGTGCGATAGGGTAAGTGAGCTTATGAAAAAATATCGTCCTGAAATTGATGGTTTGCGTGCAATTGCAATTTTATCGGTCATTTTGTTTCACGCTGGCTTTTTGTGGATGCAAGGGGGCTTTCTCGGGGTAGATGTTTTTTTTGTGATCTCGGGCTATCTTATCACACAAGTGATTGCTGAAGAATTGGACCAAGGTTCATTTCACTTTGGTCATTTTTGGTTGCGAAGAGCCAGGCGCATTCTCCCCGCGCTGATTTGTATGGTTTTGGTCTCATTTCTTGTTGCCTGGTTTTTGTTTCTCCCCGATGATTTTAAAAACATGGGGCGTTCAGGCATCGCTCTTTCAGTGTTTGTTTCTAATATTTATTTCTGGTTAAAATCAGGGTATTTTGCACCGCCTGCAGCAACAGAGCCATTTTTGCACACCTGGTCGTTGGGTGTAGAGGAGCAATTTTACCTGCTGTTTCCCTTGCTTTTTTATGCTTTAACGCGTTGCGCCAGAGTATTTCGCACCACCTTGATTTTTTCATTTATGTTTTTATCATTCATTTTAATGTTGCTCGAGATAAAGCAATATGAAATTGCAACCTTCTTTCTTTTGCCAATGCGAGCATGGGAGCTTCTACTCGGCAGTGTTGCGGCGCTTTATTTTTTAAAAAAAGAAAATGATTGGCCTGATTATTTTAATACAATAGGAAGCTCACTTGGCTTGTTTATGATAGGGGTAGCTGTTCTTTTTTATAATCAAAATGCCAGTTTTTCGGCTTGGGGGCAGATTGTTGCGTGTGTGGGTGCAGTAAGCATTATTGCTACAAACCAAAGTCGATTGACCGGTGTGGGGAGATTGTTATCTCATCGCTTTTTGGTTGGAATTGGTTTGATTTCGTACTCTTTATATCTGTGGCATTGGCCACTACTGGTGTTTGCAAGCTATGTATCTGTTGTGAAGCTGACTTCATCCCAAGTTATTCTGATACTGTTAGTCAGTGTGGCGCTAGCATGGCTATCCTATCGCTGGATAGAAACGCCATTTCGTCAAAAACATATTTTAGCACAGGCAAAAACATTTACGCTGGTTGCTATTTTAATGAGTGCTCTGATTGCAGGTATAGGGCTATTGGTTGATTTAAAAAATGGATTTCCAAATCGCTTATCTCCTTCTATTTTCAATGTTTATGAGGCAGCGCAAGACCAACCTTTGGCAAGTTGTAAAATTATTAATATTTCGAAGAATCTTAGTATATGTACCAATGCCCCCCTCAATCAAAACCCTGATTTAATTATATGGGGAGATAGTCACGCGTACATGCTATTGCCGCTTATTGAGAAAATGGCCGCACAGTATCATTTGAAATATTGGTCTTATTCGTGCATTCCTGTTCTTGATGTCTATACTGTCAGTGAATCAAAATCATTGGCAGATTCTAGTTGTACTGCAAGCAATCATGACATGATGCAATTGATTCGGCAGCGGCATCTCAAAAACGTTCTTTTTTCTTCATTTTGGGAGCAGTTTGTAGAGGGACGGGAGATTCCCATAGAAGGTGCAGGGCAACGAGATCCTTTTTATGCGGATGCAAATATTAAATCGTCTACACCAGAACAAGCGCGGGCCGTTTTTGAAAAACATTTCATTGATACCGTAGACCAATTGGAGGGAATGGGTGTCCATATCTGGATTGTGAAAGATGTTCCATTTTTCCAGTTCTGGCCATCGAATCAGCTTGTAAAAATATTGAAGTATGGTGGAAATCCTAATGAAATTGGGCGGCCATTGTCAGAGCTTACAGAACGCGAAGCATTTGTCGATAGCGTTTTTAATCAGATTAAGTCAAGCGAGGTTACTTTTATTAATCCGGATTCAATTTTATGTGATGCGGCGGGTTTTTGTCATGGGGCTCGGGATGGGCAGTCTTTATATTTTGATTTTAATCATCTTTCAGTCTATGGAGTAATGCAGTTAGAGCCCTTGTTTAAGCCTATGGTTGTCTTGCTTGGGCATTCATAAGCGGTCGCTCTCTGGACTTTTAACCTGTTAAGGGCTAAACTCCACCAACTACAAATCTAGGTTCATCGGTCTCGTGAAGCTCTTAATTGTATCTTATTTCTTCCCTCCTTTTAATACAGTGGGGGGCTTGCGTGTAGGGAAAACAGCAAAGTACCTCGCAGAAATGGGGCATGATGTGAGAGTTTTAACGGTAGATCAACAGATTTGGGGGCCTAGTTTGCCTGTTGAGATTAACGCAAAGAATATTGTTCGTACTAAATGGTTTGATGTCAATCGTCCTGTTCAATTTTTATTGGGAGGGCGACAGGTTGTTGCAGCCAAGGGATATGAGCCCGAGGGGCGGGTGCCAAAAATTGTAAAATGCCTTGGGCATTTCTATAAGGATTGGATTAATTTTCCAGATGGTCAAATTGGTTGGTATCCCTATGCGGTTCGTGCAGGGAAAAAAATGCTCAGAGATTGGAAGCCTGATTTCATCTTGGCCAGTTCCTCTCCGCCCACGACATTCCTGATTGCGCGTAAATTATCGCACATTTTTAATGTACCTTGGGTTGCAGATTTGAGAGACTTATGGGCGGATAATCCGAAGATGGCGACTTATCACTCGCAATTGAGAAGAAAGATTGATGCGAAAATAGAGAATTGGGTTTTGTCAACTGCAAAGGGGATAGTCACTGTATCTGAGCCATTAGCTGTGGTTTTGAGGGAAAAATTTAGACAGCCAATTAGCGTGATTACTAATGGGTATGATCTTAATGATTACCCTCCCCCTAATTCAGTGAAACACGACCTATCTAAACTAAAAGTTGTCTATACTGGGTTGATTTATCCAAAGGCAGTCGATCTTCACCCTCTGTTTCAAGCGCTGACTCTACTGAAGCAAAGAGGCCATGCCGTGTGTTTTGATTTTTATGGGAGGGGAAATGAAATTGTGGAGAGAATGGCGACGAGCTACGGTTTGGCTGGCCATGTAAAATGCCACGGGGTTGTGCCGTATCGAGAGTCCCTCCAACTGCAGGTCAATGCAGATGTTCTGCTGGTTTTGACTTGCAATGCTGAAAATGAGAAAGGCGTTGTTACGGCTAAATTTTTTGAGTATTTGGGTGCAAGGAAGCCCATTTGGCTTACAGGCTGTGTTGACGGCGTGGCTGCAGAGATTATTCGAAAACGAAATGTGGGGTTGGCGGAAAATGACCCAGAAAAAATTGCTCTTTTTTTGCAGAAAATATTGATTGATAAAATGACTGGAATTGAAAATCAAACCCCATTTTCTGCGATCGTTGGATTTTCAAGGCAAGAGCAAACCGAAAAGCTAGTTGAATTCCTGGGTAAATGTTAGCCAATGCATGTGTATACACTTTTCGAGGTATTTAGGTATAATCTGGGTTTTAAATGAGGAAGAGCTGATGAAAAAAAAGTTGCTTGATATTTTAGTTTGTCCAGTTTGTAAGGAGC
>JAJZUD010000089.1 GCA_021848625.1 Pseudomonadota bacterium | reverse complement strand
GATCTTTGGCTTTGGATCCAGAGCTTTTGTTTTTAGATGAGCCGACTTCTGGCCTTGATCCCAAGAGCAGTGCCGATTTTGATCAATTAATTTTGCATTTGCGAGAAATGCTCGGCCTGACTATTGTGATTGTGACGCATGATGCAGGGTCTTTAAAGCGTCTGACTAACCGCGTTGCTTTTTTGGGGAATGGCCGAGTATTGGCTTGTGGCCCGGTGGATGAAGTCAGACAAAATCAGGATCCCATGATCCAAGCATATTTTTCATAAGGGGGAAGGATGGATACCAAAGCGCATTATACGATGGTGGGTTTGATGGTGGTGTTTTTAGGAGCAGCCATTATTGCTGCGATTGTCTGGCTCAGCGTCGGTTGGGATCGGCCAGTTTATAATACGTTTTTGGTATATATGGACCAGTCAGTCAGCGGGCTCAGTATTGAAGCCCCCGTGCGCTTTAATGGGGTGACGGTGGGCTATGTGCAATCAATGGATTTAAACCCCACCAATCCACAAGAAGTGGTAGTGAGTTTGCAAATTAAAGAGGGGGCCCCCATCACTACAAGTACCGTGGCCACCCTCACTGCGCAAGGGATTACGGGGATTGCCTATATTGATTTAAGTGCAAAGACCCCCAATGCGCCGCTTGTAAAAACTCGCGAGCGACCGCCTTATCCAGTCATTCCCTCAGAGCCCTCTTTGATGGTGCAATTAAGTAGTTTGGTGAAAGATGCTTCGGTGCAGTTTCATGGAGTGTCAACCTCGGTGCAAGAAGTATTAGATGCGCAAAATGTGCAGAATATCAAACAGATTTTGGTGAGTTTAAATACGATTACACAAAATTTGGCACAAAACGAAGTCCAGTTTAATCAAATGATACAATCCACTAATCGCCTGCTTGCCAATGCAGCGGTTGCCAGTCAACAATGGCCACAGCTCACCAATAATCTCAATGAAACAGTGATGAGCCTTAATCAGGCTGCGGGTTTGGCGCGTGCGGGGATGATTCCGGCGGTATCGCTTTTAAATCATTTAGATACTATTTCTGGCAATGTGGAAGTGTTTTCTGCAGAGTTGAAGAACAATCCCGCCATTTTGGTGCGCGGCAAGGCAAACGGGCCTTTGGGTCCAGGGGAGGATTAAATCATGAAATTATGGCAACAAGCTGGATTATTGGGGTGCGTTTTGCTCTTGAGTGCCTGCTCGTTTGGGCCGGTAAAGGAAAGCCCGGTGAGTACCTATCGTCTGAGTGCAACAGCAACCATGCCTGTGACAGGATCTAAACCTCAAGCTGCGACTTTAATGGTCATGCCGGTGACCTCAACGCGCGGCTTTGATAGCAGTGATATGCTGTATCAGAAAAAGCCTTATCAACTTGCCGCCTTTGTAGAAAATGCCTGGGTGGCGCCGCCTGCCAATATGATTACGCCTTTGTTGCTGCAAAGCCTGCAACAAAGCAACCTCTTTCAAGCTGTGATTTTAGGCCCAGCGATGAATAGTACGACCTATACGCTCAACGCAGTGGTGCTGGGATTGTACCAAGATTTTACTGTGGATCCGAGTCAAGTAGTGTTGAGTTTAAACGTGAGTTTGGGTAATAACCAAACCAATCAAGTGGTAGCAGATCATACTTTTACTATCCGCGTAAAAACAACCGCCAACGACCCCTATGCAGGAGTGCTGGCGGCCAATCAGGCTTTAACAGAAGCGCTGACCGATGTGGATGAGTTTATTTCTCAAACGGGGGCAGGTACTTCCGCATCCTTAGTCTTAGCAACAACAGGTGCGACGTAGCCTGGTCCCTGTGAAGCAGGAACAGCCTCCATGGCAGTGCCTACAGCAGTTGTGGAGCCTTTCCTCAAAAGTGGTGCTGTAGCATCATCAGATCCTACATTGGACTCTTCATCTGAAAATCTTTCCCTCTGGACTTCAGAGTGGCGTCGTTCTGCCATAGCAGTGTTTTCTGCAGCCGCTACTGCCTGACCATTAAACTGCCCAATTGCAGCAAAAAAAGTAGTGGCTACAGTCAGTAAGGCAGTCATGATCGTGTCATATTTAGTCAAGGCAACCACCGTGCCTGTTGCTAAACCCAAGGCCGCGCATAGATTAAAGATTTTATCTTTGTCAGAGACGCGGGTATCGGATAGGATTTTACTAAAATTGCCTAGGGCATAGGTGGTAAATGCTGTAGGGAGTACTGCGCCTGTCACCGCTTCGGGTATAAAGGGCTTTCCTGCGAAGCCGGCGACACCATCTGCTGCGGTAAGAGTAGAGAGGCTCATCCCGGTTAAGGCCAATACCTTGCTGAGCATGTTTCCGTCTTGCAAAACGCCATAACCAAAGAATGCAGTAGTGAGGGCCATAAAAAATTTGTTAAGCTCAGGGGCAAGTTCAGGGCCTCCTGCTTCTGCTGCTGCAGAAACTGTGGCTGTGAGTGCGCATAGGGCTGCGGCACCTTGTGCAGCTGCGACCGCGTATTTTGATTCAGCCAATGCTCCGCCCAATCCCGCAAGGGCCACTCCAAAGAAATAAGTAGATAAAGTGGAGTTATTAACACGAGTCAAAACATGATCTGCTTCCGAACCCTTGTCTACGCCATATTTTTCTACAAATAAACAGACTAGACCCGCGATTGTTGCGCCGATAGTCGTCTTTCCTGCTGCACTCTGCAAGCCACGTCCAATCCGGGCAAAATTCTCTACTACATTCCCCCAGCCAACAGTGATGCCATAATCGCCAATAGAAGCAACTGGGACGCGACGGGTGCTTTCAGCGGCATTTCGCGCCATAAAACCTAAATGAGCCCACATTTCTCTCTCCTTTTTTTATTATGATTCGCTGGAATTATAACACAGTTCGAGGAGAGGGGCAATGCATAAATATTTAAATCATATTCATGGCATTGAAAACAAGCATTTATTTTGGTCCAAGCATATCTTGCGGGCGCACCCATTCATCAAATTGCTCCGCGGTAAGAAAGCCTAATTCCAATGCCGATTGCTTGAGTGTGGTGCCCTTGTGATAGGCGTTTTTAGCAATCTTGGAGGCTTTGTCATAGCCAATCTTGGTGTTGAGTGCGGTGACCAGCATTAAGGTGTTTTCTTCATAAAATTTTAGGCGCTCGAGATTAGCTTCAATGCCACTCGCGCAAAACTCGTTAAAGTGCATCATACAATCACTTAAAATATTCACACTTTGAATGAAGTTGTAAATGATGACGGGCTTGTAGACATTGAGTTCAAAATTTCCTTGGCTGCCTGCTACTTCAATGGTGGTATCATTGCCCATGACTTGTGTAGCCACCATGGTCATGGCCTCGCATTGCGTGGGGTTGACCTTGCCTGGCATGATGGAGGAACCAGGCTCGTTTTCAGGGATATGGATCTCGCCCAGTCCGCAGCGGGGCCCCGAGGCCATCCAGCGAATGTCATTGGCGATTTTCATCAAGGAGCAAGCGAGCGTCCGCAGTGCGCCGTGCGTGTAAACTAGGGCGTCATGACTGGCTAAGGCTTCAAATTTGTTGGGCGCGGTCACAAAAGGCAAACCTGTGAGTTCGGCCACTTTGGCAGCGACTTTGACTGCAAATTGAGGATGGGTGTTTAAACCCGTGCCCACTGCTGTACCGCCTGCCGCTAGTTGATAAAGATGGGGAAGGCCAAATTTCACGCGGTCAATGGCGTGATCTAATTGGGCAACATAGCCTGAAATTTCCTGCCCTAAAGTAATTGGCGTTGCATCCATCAAATGCGTGCGGCCCGATTTGATTAGGTCTTTAAACTCGATTGCTTTTTTGTGAAAAGTATCGCGTAGAGTTTTGAGTGCGGGGAGCAGTTTTTCATGCAGCGCAATCACTGCAGAAATGTGCATGGCCGTGGGGAAGGTATCGTTAGAGCTTTGGGATTTATTGACATCATCATTGGGGTGAATCGGGGTTTTGCTGCCCATGACACCGCCCGAGAGTTCAATCGCACGATTGGAGATGACCTCATTCACATTCATATTGGACTGCGTGCCAGAGCCCGTTTGCCAGACGTAAAGAGGGAAGTGCGCATCTAATTTGCCTGCATGCACTTCATCGGCTGCTTTAACAATTAAGTCGGCTTTGTCTTTGGCAAGCAGGCCAAGCTCACAATTGACTAGCGCAGCGGCTTTTTTGAGAATGCCGAAGGCATGAATGGTTTCTAAGGGGATGTGTTCGCTTCCAATGCTAAAATGCACCAAGGAGCGGGCCGTTTGCGCGCCGTAGTATTTATCATGAGATACTTGAATTTCACCCATGCTATCTGATTCAGTACGAAATGCGGTCATTTTTTTCTCCTTCATGATTTGATCTATTCATCTTACTGGAAAATGCTGAGTGTTTCACGCGGTGCATTGCCGATCAGCTAGCTTATTTTGAACTGCTGTAAACATTGAATTGCCGTTTCTAACTCATCCATACTTGTGGCATACGAAAAGCGAATATACCCGGGCATACCAAAAGCACTGCCTGGGACGCCCGCAAGATGCGCTTTCTCAAGCAACATTGTGCTAAAGGCGAGATCATCCTGAAAGCCATGTTGTGCCATGAGGCCCTCAATATTCACAAAGGCATAAAAAGCGCCATCGGCAGGCAACATGACCATTCCTGGGATTTGATTGATTTCATGCAACAAATAATCGTGCCGCGCTTTGAAGGCGGCCACCATCGGTTGCAGGCAAGTTTGATCGCCATTTAAAGCGGCAATGGCGGCATATTGAGAAATACTGCAAGGATTAGTAGTGGATTGGGATTGAAGCTTGTTCATCGCTTTGATGATTGGGCTTGCACCCGCGGCATACCCCAAACGCCAGCCCGTCATGGCATACGCTTTAGAAAGGCCATTGACCACGATCGTCCGCTCTTTGAGCTCTGGCCCTAGCATCGCCATATTGGTGAATTCCCCTCGCCAGCAGATTTTTTCGTAAATATCGTCAGAGCAAATCATGATTTGAGGATACTTCAATAAAACAGTGGCCAGTGCCTGTAGCTCTGCTTTGGAGTAAATCATGCCACTCGGATTAGAGGGGGAGTTTAGAATCAAGAGTTTGCTGCGCGGAGTAATTGCGGCTTCAAGAGCCTCTGGCGTGATTTTAAAATGGGTGGCCGCATCGCTCGCAATGATCACGGGTTCGGCATCAAAGAGCAAAGCCATATCAGGGTAGGAGACCCAATAAGGCGCAGGAATGAGGACCTCATCCCCTGGATTTAAAAGAACGCCCATGAGATTAAAAATTGCCTGCTTAGCACCTCCACTCGCGCTGATTGCATCGATGGCATACTCTAAACCATGATCGCGCTTTAATTTATCTGCAATCGCCTGGCGCAATTCAGGGACACCCTCGACCTCAGTATAACGCGTTTTGTTTTGGCGGATGGCTTCAATGCCCGCTGCCTTAATGTGATCGGGAGTGGGAAAGTCCGGCTCCCCTTTGCT